>JBCAWW010000001.1:0-29168 GCA_038534415.1 Bacteroidota bacterium
GGATGAGGTCTTTGCTGTCTTCTTTTAAAAAGCTTTTGACGGGAAGATCTCCGGGGTATTAGTCGCTACTTCAAAAGGTGTTTTTTCCAATCATGGCCGAGCGGATAGCAGTTTTGCGCTTATTACGGGAGGTATATCAGCCAATTGCTTTGCCTTTGATGATAACAATCGCCTATGGGTAGGGGCCAAAGATGGCTTATATGCCATTGATCTTAATCAAAAAGGCCCCAAAATCATTAGGCGGGAAGCACAGGGTGTCAATATTGGTTGCATCGCTTTCGATCCTTATCAAAAACGGTTGTTTGTTGGGACTGAAAAAGGCTTGTTTTTTGTTTATCCCGACGAAGTGCTTGCTCGTGAAAAACAGCTGCCAATAGTAGTGGTGACAGAATTGCAAACGGAAGATTCGACTTATTACTTTCCCAAGAATGTGGTGATTTCTTCTGAAAAAAATTACCTAAACTTTCACTTCAGTAGCCTCAGTAACCTAGCTTTTCGAAATCCCAATTCATTAGAGATTGCCTATCGCCTCAACGGTCGCCCCTGGCAAGATATCCGAAGCCAAGAAATCCAATTAGCCGCCCTAGCAGATGGGGATTATACCCTAGAGCTCAAAGCAAGTAATGATGGACTAGAGTGGTCAGAGGTTGAGATGGTTTACTTTCGGGTTTCACCTCCTTTCTGGAAAAGTCCCTGGTTTTATGCTTTGGTGAGTATGATCGCGGTATTGCTGATCAGTTTTTTGGCTTGGCGTAGAGTGCGTAATGTCAAGAAGAGAGAAAGAGAAAAACGCTATCTACAAAAGAAATTGACCGAGCTTGAGCAACAAGCCCTTGGCGCCATGATGAATCCCCACTTCATCTTCAATACCCTAAATTCGATTCAGCATTTTTTCAATCAAAATGATGCCGCTGATGCCAACGAATATCTAGCCCGCTTTGCGCAGTTGATTCGGCTCAATATGGAGGTGGTACAAAAGCCGCAAACCCCGCTTGACGAGGAGCTAGATCGTCTACAGATTTATCTCGATTTGGAGCAATTGCGCTTTGGCGACAAGATGTCTCATAAGCTAGAAATAGCGGAGGAGATCGATACCGAAGAAATCATGATTCCGGCCATGTTGATGCAGCCATTTGTTGAAAATGCCATCTGGCATGGCATCGCTCGAAACAAGTCCGAGGGTTGGGTTCATGTCCAACTCAAAATGCTAGACGAGGAGACTTTACGGATTCGTATTGATGACAATGGACCCGGTGTGTTTTCCTCCCAAACGACCAAGAAATCGGCCCATACGTCGCGTGGGATGGAAATTACGCGTTCTAGACTGCATCATTACTCCCCTAAAGCGAGTCTGATATTTAGTGAGCGAAAAGATGAGCTTGGAGAGGTGCTTGGGACCCAAGTGGAGATACGATTACCCGTATAGTCTCTAATTCAGGTTCATTCAGACAGCTATTTCTGCCATTCAGCGCAAAAGCCTAGATTTCAGCCCTTAGCTTCCGTATTCTTGTAGTGTAATTAATTGATACCCCTTACAATTACACTAGTTTCTAACCGTTCTTTTTGATGCCACAAATGAAGCAGTTGATAGGTCTTATCCTTTGGTTTTTTCTTTGTTCTCCTGTCTATACCATTTCCACTCCATTTACTGCTGATATAGTAGAAAAACAACCCGTTTGTATCTCCTATATTCCTTCCGCCATTTCACCTAATGGCGACGGTGTAAACGATTATTTTCAACTTCAATATAAATGTAAACCTGAGCAGTTTTCGATGCGCATATATGATAGCGCCTCAAAACTGATCTTGGAAAGCGACCGCGTTGACCAACGTTGGGACGGCTCCTATGAAGGCGAGATTGCTCCCGAAGGGGCTTACGTCTGGATTATTAGCTATCAGACCCCTAACGGACGAAAGATGAGTCAACGTGGCAAAGTGATGCTTATCCTATAAAAGGTCCAACTTTTCTCTATCCTCCCTTCTATTGTACTCCCGGCCTCCCACCTTTGGCCGGGAGCTTTTTTTGGGCTACTGCTTCGCAGAACGCCTCCCTCTGCCTCCTCGGTAGGTTTCTCGTCGTCTCGATGCTCGGGACATTTGTCGAAATGTATACAATCTTCCCGCTTTTCCCCTTCGAAGGGGAAACCAAGCGGAATGGGGATGTTGCAATTTTCCTGCTTCGCAGAACGCCTCCCTCTGCCTCCTCGGTAGGTTTCTCGTCGTCTCGATGCTCGGGACTTTGTCGAAATGTCTACAATCTTCCCGCTTTTCCCCTTCGAAGGGGAAACCAAGCGGAATGGGGATGTTTCAATTTTACTGCTGCGCAGAACGCTGCTAATCGTTCCGCGAAGCGGTAATCCTCCCCCAAAACGATCAAATACCCAAAACGCCCAATATCCACTTCATGATTGGACATTGGGCGTTTTTAATTTTGTCTCCCTCCTTAGTCAAAGGCAGGCATATAGCGCTTGGTTTCAACTTTGGCTTTGAGCTTGTTGAGGATCGAAAATAGCCCAAAATAGGCTCTATTCATATACAGGCCGTCTTTGTCACCACGAGGGGCAGAGTTCCGCATGGCGGGATTACGACCCATACGATCACCAAAAGCATAGATGGCATCAAAAAAGACATCGTCTCCAAAATCAAAGTGGTCTGCATGAAAGGGCTTGGTAACCATTTGGAGTGCTTCCTTGAAGATTTCGCTATAGGTGGCGATCTCTTTAGGGGTATCGGTATCTAAGATGATCTGAGCGGCTCTGGCCCCTTCGAGAAAGGCTGCGTCGTTTTCGAGCACCTTAGGATTGAGCAGTTTGAAATAGCTCTGATAAAAGCTATCGGATATTTCTTTTACGCATCCAAAATCCAAGATTCCTACGGAACCGTCCTGTCTAAACAGAAAATTGCCAGGATGTGCATCTGCGTGCATGATGCGCAGCTCGTGCACTTGAAAGTTGTAAAAGTCCCAAAGCGCCTGTCCGATGGAGTCGCGAATCTCCTGTGAAGGATTACCCTCCAAAAACTCATCCATATGCTCGCCCTCCATCCAATCCATCGAAATGATGCGATCACAGGAAAGCTCCGGATAGTAAGTGGAAAATACCAGATTAGGGATATGGGCCGCTTTTTCGGAGATAAATTGCGAGCGTTCTAGCTCTAATTCATAATCGGTTTCTTCGACCAGTCGAGCTTTGACCTCTTCGAAATAGATTTCGATCTCCGAGTCTTTCCAACCAAACATCCTCCTTGCGATGGGGCGTACGATCTTAAGGTCAGACAATACGCTATCGCCTACGCCTGGATATTGGATTTTGATCGCGAGTGTCTTATCGCCTTTGAAGGCTCTGTGCACTTGTCCGATGGAAGCAGCATGAGCCGCTTGGATCTCAAATTTGTCGTATAGCTCACTAGGGGCCTTGCCAAAGTATTTGCGAAAGGTCTTGACGATCAGCGGGCCAGAGAGTGGGGGGGCTTTGTGCTGCGCTTGCGAAAATTGATTGGCGAAGGCCGGTGGTAAAGCACCTTTGTCCATACTGAGCATCTGGGCAACTTTGAGGGCGCTCCCCTTCATGGTACTCAGGCTCTCGTATATATCTTCCGCATTTTTTTGATCAAGTGCATCTTTGTCAGCTTCTCCATTGACGAGCTTTTTGGCGTAATGCTTGGCATAGTTGCCACCAACCTTAAAGCCCGTTTTGACAAAGCGGCCAGCACGAGAGATTTTGGAAGTAGGGATTTTATCTTGCGTATTTTTCTGTTCGGACATATATATCTTTCGTTATCCGTTTGAATAACGATTCCAAGGCCCGAAAGTTCATTAAAATATTAAGTAGGTAGTAAGTAGAAAATACACAGTATTAAGTAGCTAGAAACATGCCTGTAAGAAGCTCACAAGGCTGATTCGCCTCAGTCTTTATACCCAATACCCTGGTCTGAGTACTTAACCCGGAATTATATCGCGATCAAGGCGAATATCGATGCTCTCGCCTTCTGATTTGGCCATCACCATCGTGAGGGTCAGGTCGCCAAAGATATTGACTACTGTCCGACACATATCAAGGATACGATCGAGTCCAAAAATCAAGGCGATGCCCTCTTCGGGTATGCCCAAGGTACCCAGTACCAAAGCCAAGGTTACCATGCCTGCGCCCGGTACCCCCGCTGCTCCTACAGAGGCCAAAGTAGCGGTCAAGATGATCGTCAACTGGGCCAGCATATCGAGCTGGATGTCAAATACCTGCGCAATGAAGAGTGCTGCTACGGCTTGATAGAGGGCGGTACCGTCCATATTGATCGTTGCGCCCAGCGGCAAAACAAAACTACTTACTTGCTTAGATACGCCCAGATTGGTCTGAGCGAGATTCATACTGATCGGCAGGGTGGCACTTGAAGAACTCGTACTAAAGGCCATCACTACCGCTTCCTTGATCGCTTGAAAAAAGAGGAGCGGACTCTGCTTGGTATAAAAATAAATAAAACTGCTATGGGTAATCGCGACGTGCAAGATCAAGCCAATCAGAACTGCTACCCCATAAATCACCAAGGGCCCCAATATATCTAGCCCCAGCTTGGCCACTACCCCTATCATCAAAGCAAAAACTCCATAAGGCGCCGTTTCCATGGCGAGCGTAACCATTTTGATCACGGCATCATTGAGGCCGTCAAAGGCGCGGATCAGCGAAGCCGCCTTGCCCGGATCGATCATGGTGATACAGATCCCCAAAAAGAGTGAGAAAAAGATCACGCCTAGCATTTGCCCTTCGGCCATGGCCTTGAGCGGATTGGTGGGGACAAAATCTATGAGGAGGTCAAATAACTTCTCCGCGGTGCTTTTCTCAGCAAACTCCTTTTTGAAGTTTTCCGCATCATCATTTTGCGTCTTTTTACTGGCATCATCGCCATACTCGGCCATGAGGACGGTTTTCTTGTCCTCGGGTAAACCTTCGCCCGGTGCGAGGATGTTGCCTACCCCAAGACCTATCGTTACCGCGACCGCGGTGGTAAACATAAAAAAGCCAAATGCCTTGGCGCCCATCTTACCCACCTTGCGGATATCTCCCAAGCTTGCTGCCCCCAATATTAAGGAAACTACTACCAGTGGCACCACTACCATCTTGACCAGATTGATAAAAATCTTGCCAATCCAATCGGTGTAAATGGTAAAATCGCCTAGATCTGCAATATTGTAAATGTAACCGACTACGATACCGGCCACCATGCCGATCAAAATTTTAGTGTAGAGCTTCATAAGGGGTTCTGTTGATAAAATTCCCAGCCTTGGGCACCTAAGAGACTGATCAAGATAGGGGATATTACGCTAATTTCCGAAAGGGGGAAATTACCCTTGCTCGTTAGACTCGCATTGATTTATCTTTAGTTTCAACTTTTATCGATCATTTCTGATCCTTAGCCAAAGACCCCCTCTTATGTTGTATCAAGAATCCATCGCTTCTCTTGTTCAGGCCAATGTGGCCGAACGTGTCCTGTATCGCAAATCTTCGGTCAAGCATTCTATCCGTTCCCTGCAGGTTTTACTCTTTAAACTCGGCTTTGGCAAAGAGCTGGGTTGGGATAAGTATAGAGCTGATGGGGACTATGGAGGGGGTACGACCAAAGCAGTAGTGGCTTTTTTGCAAAAAAATGCTCTGCAAGGCAATGGAGAGCTAGTCGATACTGCAACGGCTAAGCTCATGCTCGATCGCTACCAGTTGTTGACGCATATGGTCCGACTCTGGGAAGCCCTCAAAGCCAATCAAATGGCCCCCTATGCGGTGGCAACGGCTGAAGAAAATGCCATTCGAGGCATGCAAGCCATCCTCAATGCCTTGGGTTATGGAGAGCAGATGAACTTTGCTACCGTAGGTGCCCATGGTACGATGGATCAAGGTACGGCAGCGGCCCTACATGCCTTTGTCAAAGCCGAAGGCCGGACGCTCGAAGGCAACGATCTAGACGCCACTACTGGGCGTCTGTTGTTGGAAAAAGTCTCTGCCTTTTATGGTAACGCTTGGCCCAAGGCGCAAAATCGCACCCAAGCCAACCAGCGTCGCCAATCTGCTTTAGAGGTTTCGCAAAGTGGCAATCGTATTGAAGCCAAAAACGATTATCTCCGTGGGCGCTTTACCAAATACAAGCGCGGTCTCTATACCGCGGGCAACGAAAAAGCGAGTACGACCATTCAGATGTTCAACTCTGCTTTGAAAAGTAATGGCATGACCGAGTCTGCCATTCGGGTAATGATGCCTGTTTCTAAAAATGAAGGTAATCTCGATGCCGTCAATACTTGGGACGATAGCTATATCTCGCTGGGGATGTTTCAGTGGACCTTGGGTAGAGGAGGCGGGAAAGGAGAATTAGCGGCCTTGCTTAAACGCCTCAAAGACAATGATCCCTCCGCTTTTCAAAACTACTTTGGCCGTTATGGCCTCGATGTCGCGCCCGACACCAATGAGGTCAATGGGTATATGAGTTTCAACGGTACAGTTTTGCGTTCGACCTCGTCAAAAGAACAGTTTAGAAGCATCGATTGGGCTTTTCGTTTTTGGGAGGCAGCCCTAGACCCTCGGGTGCAGATCGTGGAGATTTTGCATGGGCTTTCGCGGATTTATTCCTTCTATCATCATTCGAGTTATACGCCCCTCAATAAGTTTTATATCGACCAATTGGTTACCTCTGAGTACGGCGTCGCCCTCCTACTCGATCATCACGTCAATCGTCCCGGCCACTTGATGAAATATGCCATCGGCAAAAAGGACATCATCGGCCAGGCCATGAAAGACGCCAAGCTCGAAAACTCCAATCCGGCTCAATGGACCATGAAAGAGGAGATGGAGCTAATCAATGCTTATATCCCGCTACGTTTGGCTTCCTCGGTCACCCATGCCGATAAGCGCACAGAAGTGGTGCAAAATGCTTTTCAAAGAGGAGAGCTTTCGGCTGAGAGAGGTTCGTTTATGCTCTCTCCGAGAACGCGTAGTCTAGGCGCAAGTGCTGTAGCGTTCCCGCAGGGACTCAAAGAAGAGGACTACCCACACGTATCGCCAGACGAATATGAGGCTAGAGAGGAAGTACCCTTGGAAGTAGCAGAAAACATCTAAGACTCACTCTTGAAGTGCGTTTAGGCCCAAGGCTTTAAACTTAAGCAGCCGTCATTCCGGAATATTTTCGGCAGCATGGAAAAAAAATATCCAGAATCTTATTGTCTCATTTAGATCACGACTCAAGATTCCGGATAAATTTCGTCCCTAAGCTCCCGATATTTTCCAGAATGACGGATTTGTTTGTTATCCTACATTTTGATGCATTTAAGCCCAAGCTTTGCTGCTTTGACATTTATTTTTGGTCGGGCTTATGCGAGCCGCTGCGCGGAACGCTTTGCTTGCAAGCCAAATCTATCGATCTCTTTTTATTTTATAAGCTCGTTACCCTCTCAAACGGTCTCGTTACCCTGAGTCTATATAATGTTGGCGCTTAAGATTTCTAATTGGGGCATATAACACATCTAAAGCCCTGAAAAATGAAGCCCATTTCTTTTATTCCCTCTCTGACCCCACTGCGAGGAATTGCGGCAACGCTCGTTGTCCTCTTTCACTTTGACCTGTTTATCGGCCCGATTGCCCCGGTGGGCAATATGATGGTGGATAAACTCTATCTCATGGTAGACCTCTTTTTTGTGCTTAGTGGATTTATCATGTATCACGTTTACGGCAGCTGGTTTGCTGGCGGTGTTGGTCAAGAACGCTTTCTGGATTTTATGAAGGCACGTTTTGCTCGCCTTTATCCGCTGCACCTTTTTATGCTTATCTATATGGTAGGCTGGGCGTGTGCCCTATGGGTGCAACTCGATAATTCTGCCATCCCAGAGATCGTCCAATCCATCCTCGATCCCAAGGCCATTCCGACCAGCTTACTATTGGTGCAAGCTTGGGGCATGCACTTCAATGCACCCTGGAACACTGCCTCTTGGTCTATTAGCGTAGAATGGTTGCTTTATTTGGCCTTTCCCTTTTTGGTACTCTTTATGGCTCGCTTCAAGGCCTCGGCCAAATGGATATTGACGGGAGTTTCTATCAGTGGTTTACTGCTCATCATGTATTGGATACAGCCCCAATATGAGCTCCTTTTTGCCCAAGAATTTGGCCTAGAAGGGGGCCGTGGCCCGAAAAACACCATCGACCTCATCACCGGTCCTGCTTTGCTCAGAGGCCTTTGTGGTTTTATCGCCGGTATGATAGCCTATGAGGCTTATCAGCAGCAATGGATGAAATCAGTCCTGCAAAAAGGTTTTTGGTTTCTCAGCCTGTTCCTCTTCATGTTTGCGCTATGGATAGGAGATTTGCTGCCAGATGTCGTGGCAGTGGCTTTATTTGCGATCTTGATCTTGCATGCCGCTTATGTCGAAGGCTTGACCAAACGGATACTTAACAATAAGGTCTTTAGCTATCTCGGTGATATTTCCTTTTCCATCTATATGGTCCATATCCCACTGATCTTATCCTTTTTTATGTACAATATGATGCAAGGCAATATGCCCGATCCGGGCGCGGAAACCTCAGCCGAAGTCAACTGGATTGGCAATTGGATCGGAGCCTTGATCTTTTTGGCCATCAGCATTGGCGTTGCCTCACTCACTTACCGCTTTATTGAGTTACCGATGCGCCGCAAGCTAAAAGCTTATTTCCTTGGCTCGAAATCTCAACTAGCTTCGCCAGAGGTCGTCAAAAATATTTAGTACGTACAAGCTAAAGCATGAAATCCCTTAGTCTGGGTACTGATTGCTTTTGTCCAAATAATTAGTCTCATACTCCCTTCCCATATAAAGACAGCGACACAAATACTTGTGTCGCTGTTCTTTTGGAAATAAATATCAGGAAAAGTCAATCTTAGTTCTCTCGCTGCAGTTTGAAGCTTTGTTTATAGCCATCTTCAAAAGTTACTTCAAGATAGTAGTAGCCTTCTGGCAGATTACCCAATCCTGCGATCTCAACTTCGCCTTCGCTGAGGCGACGCTCCACAGGAATGGCAATTTCACTCCCGCGGACATCAAAGAGCTGTATTTGCATGATCTTTTTTGCACGATTGCTGCTAATACTCAACTCTGATTGAAATGGATTCGGGCCAAACTCTACATTATACTGGGTATTTAAGCGGTTGAGTTGGATTACGTCCGAATAAGAAAAGACTCCATCAAAATCGACTTGGCGTAAGCGATAATAGACATACTCATCAAAGGGCAGGGCGGCTGCGTCTTGATCTTTGGTCGTATAATATCGCGTTTGTTGACTAGTGCCTGCACCTTCTACTTTTATGACATCGCTCCACTCATTGAGGTTGTAGCTTCGCTCAACGATAAAGTAGTCATTGTTAAATTCGGAGGCGGTGTTCCATTCGAGAAGGGCATCTTTCTCTTTCCCTTTTTCCCAAGCCGCGCTGAAATTCAACAGCTCCACGGGGAAGATGACCAAGGGCGTAGTTGGATCGGCTGAAAGTACGTAGTTGTTGAGGGTGGCATTGTTGTCTTGCTCGCCGCCGTCTGTACCATCACGTACTACGGTAGCCCCAGTAGGTTGGCCACTAAAGCTTGCGGTAACCGTATTGGGAGGAATATTACCCGAAGGGGCAAACTGATTGATATCCGCACTAAAGGTAATGGTGACCGTTCCGCCAGGCGGGATGTCGAAATCTCCCGAAGTCCAAGAGTCGCCATTGTTGGTAAAGCTAGGCGTCTCTGCTCCTCCCGTAGTTCCCGTAACTGTCAAACTATTGATGTTTTGGAGATAAGCCGTAGCCACATCTGCTAGGGCCACATCATAAGCAGTTTCGGTCCCATCGTTGGTGATCACCAATTGGAAATCCACCTGGTCGCCTGGTTCGTGACTCGAGGTCAAGATCGTATTGGCGATGTCCAAATGCGGTTCTCCAACCTCCACAGTGGCTGAGTCTCGAATCACATCACTAAATGGAGCGTCTGGATGCACCGGATTGTCAAAGGTCAAACCTACTACATTGTCTAGCTCTGTACCGCTATTGAGCCCGGCGTCGTATTGGTTGCCGATCACATTGCGGACCACGGCATCGTAGCTCAAAATGATGGTTTGGGCAGAGCCAGTTTGATTGTCGATGTTGCCGAGATTCAGATTGAGCGTCTGGGCAGTAGGATCGCTAAACTCAATCGGGCTATTGTCTGTGATGCCAGCATAAACGGGTACAGGACTTTGATTGAGACTACCGGTCAGATAATCCAAGCCAGCATCCAATACATCGGCAAACAGATTGTCGGTATTGTTTAGGACCACATTATTGGGTACGACCAATTGTACTTGATACTCGACGGTATCACCAATATTATAGTTGTTGGGGCTTGGAGGGTTGAGGATAGATTTGGTCAAGTCTAGGTCCATAACGGTCAGCTCATGAGTGGCGTCCGCTGTATAATCAGAATCTCCATGACTGCCATCATAAACGCGTTCACCATTGATGTCTCCGGGATTGCCCGGCGTTGCCGAACTCGTACCCTGAGTGCCTGGCAAACTACTCATGCGCGCCCAAGCTTTGTTGTCGAGCGAGTCTGCATCAGTCTTGAGTTCGGGGATACCGTCTGCCGCTGCGCGGAACGTTACGTATGCGGTATCGCCCGGCGCTATCGAATCGATGGCAAAGCTCACGATACCATTACCCGCATCAGAGTTATCCGTCTCATTGCCCACATTGGTCGTACTGCTAAAGGCAATATTACTCAGGCTTTCGTATTTCTGTGCGCCAAAAGGTATCGTATCAGTTACGATCACATTGTAGGCGGTGGCCGTATTGGCGGTGGCAGAATTAAACACCTTGAGGGTATACTCTAGCGTTCCACCAGCGGTGAGAATATAAGAGCTTGAACCAGCTTTCTGGATACCAATCGCTGCTTCACGGATCGTTACCGTAGGATCACTACTCGTGCTCAAAGTTTGCTCAGCCAAGGCTCCATCCAAATATTGGAAGGTACCATCATTGCTCAAGCTCTGGCCGGCATCATTGCTGATACCGCTTTCGTTGGAAACTACGGCTTGAAGGCTAAGCGTATAGGCCTCTGCAGTGCCATCGGTGTCAGTATTGATGATATCACCAAGAAACAAACTGATAAAGCGATTACTAGCGATCGTGATATCTGTACCATCGGTCAAGGAAACATTATTTCCACTTGTAGCACTATTGATACCGCCTGGATTGGTAGCGCTATTGAGGCCGGTGTTGAAGGTACGACTCAGCTGCGCTGAACTCGCGACATAACGCAAGCCTGCGGGAAGGCTGTCAATCAAAAAGGCTTCTTTCAGATTACCCTTGGGTACTTCAATATTGATGGCGTAGGTCAACACCTCTCCGATCAATACATCCGTGCCGCTACTACCGCCTTCGCTAGTGGCGCTCAAACTCTTGCTCAAATCAGCAGCATCTAAAGTACCGCTGCCTGTATGGATCGGCGTTTGGGTAGGATTGATGCCATCATCGTCATTGGCGTTGTCATCACTCAGGGTCGGAGTGCCACTATTGACATCGGGTGAAGTGATGCTCGCTTGGTTAGGGATCAGATCACCATCAGAGGCACCGCTAGGCGTAACGCTAAAACTAACCGTCGCTACTCCGCCTGGCTCTATTGGGCCAAGATTGACTGAGATATCGCCCGAAGTGGCGCTGGTTACGGTACCTTGACTAGTGGTCACACTCCCACTCACCAATACCGTATTGGTGGGGGCAGCATCACTAAACTGAGCGTTCGACGCAGTCGCAGAACCCGTATTGATAACCGTAATGGTATAAGTATAACTATCACTTGGATCAACCAAGCCATCATTATCGGTATCATCGGTCAAGGCCCAACGTTTTTCAGCATCTAAGGCTGGAGCAGCAGTAGCGCCATCGACCGCAACAAAAACAGTCTCTTGATTGCCATCGCTAGGATCGCCATTGCTATCGGTTTCGGTAGGATCGGTTTGATCAGAATCGGCACTACCCTGATTGGTGAAAGTTTCGCTGGTACCCGTAACGCTATTGATAACGACATCTAGGGTTACACTGGCTACTTCCCCTACCTCTAGCGTTACTCCGGTCCAATTGATCGTCGGATAACTGGCTGTACTTAGGCTACCTTCAGTAGGTGTGCCTGCGGCAGAAAGGCCTAGGCCAGTAGGGATGACATCCGTCAAACTAACAGTGGTCAACTGCTCTGCGCCTCGGTTTTCGAGGATGAAAGTATAGCGCATAATATCAGTAGTACCCACTTCGTCTGCAGTAGAATTGTCGGTAAGCCAGCTCACCGTTTTTTGAGCGTATAGATCATTGACTACCTCTGGCTCAGGTCCTACAATAATGTCTGTTGGTTGATCACCATTGGCATCTACTCCATCTACATCCGTGGGTTCTGGTTCAGTTTCATCGCTGTCTACTGATCCTTGATTGCGAATCAAAGTTCCATCGGTAGTGCCACCGCTGACGCTGACATCAAAAGTGATGGTGACACTTGCCCCATTGGTCATATTGAAGCCATCTACTTGGACTAAGCTAGCGGTAGAATTGCTGCTAACTCCAGCCGTAGTGGTAATATTGCTGAGGCTGGTAGTATTGTCGGGGATGTTGTCTGTAAAGACGACATTATTGACTGTGGCGCCTGTATTGTTGGTTAGGACGATGGTGTAAGTAAGGACTTCACCCGCATCTAGTTGATCATTGGTATTGCCATCGACATAGGCTACTGTCTTTGTCGCGTCAATGGCATTGAGAGCAGGCGTGACAGTAGTCGAAGTGCTAACATCATAGTGGCGTTCGACGAAGGCGCCCGCAGGATCACCAGGCTGAGTATCGTAGCTATCGCTGAGCCCAATCGAAGGCGTGATGGCGGTCCCTAAAATGGCATCATCATCAACTGTTGCCACAAAGGTAAAAGATACATTGCCCCCTGGGGTCAAAGAGCCTAGGGTAAAAGCCAGGCTATCGGTATCTGCGTCGTCGATGCTAAAACCGCTGCCATTGGCGTTGAAGCTGCTGCCTAGATAAGTCATATCTAAATCATCCAATAGACTCGCAAGCGCAATGTCGTGAGCCGTGGCACCGCCTGTATTGTTGACCGTTACCGTAAAGGTGACCGGTTCACCCAAAGCGGGAGTTGCATTGTTAGGCGTAATGCCTACTACCAAATTAGGCTCAATGATATCAATAGAGAGATTGTTGGAATAAATCGCACTATTGATGGCGGAGGTAACGTAAGACAGATTGCCTTTGCTAAAGCCTGCTTGGATATTGGTGGCGTCGTCTAGGACTTGGGCGGTCAATGTTACCGTAATGGTATCGTTAGTGGCATCGCCATCGGCGGTATTGGTGACATTGCCAAAGGTAAAGCTGATTTTACCGGCATTGCCGACTACACCATCATCGGTCATAGTACCATAACTAAAGTTGCCAGGAGAAGATTCACTCACAGAGAGAAAACCTAAGCCATCCACTAAGGAATCTACTACCACTACGCTACCTACAACCCCTTCGGGGATGAAGACTTTGAGTTCGTAAATCACATCATCGCCGATGGTAAAATCATTGGTGGCGTGAGTAGCGCTAAGTCTTTTGACGATCGCGGGTGTACCGGCAAGCGTGGTTGTTACTGTGCCCGCCTCATTGTAGTTGTTGAGGTCTGTATCATTGTCATCATCTGAGCTTGGCGTACTGCCATCTCGGCCTCGAATATCATCGTTGAGTAAACTATTATAGTCTGCGGTGCTATTGAGGGTGAGATCAGCGTTTGCGCCAGCCGTATTGATAACTGTCGCATCAAAGGTGAGCAATAAGGTATCACCCGCAGGGATATCAAAAGCCGCGAAGCTAAGCTGATCGCCAGTGTTTGTCGCGGTGCCTAAGCTGATATCACTAGCTGAAATAGCGGTTCCAGTACCGGTTTGAACTACACTACCACTGGTGTTGCTTACTACAATATTGTCATAAAAAGGGCTGCTACCTCCAAGTAATTCGGGCGGAAGAACGTTGGCAAAATTTACCCCATAAGCCGTTGCCCCACCGGGCCCATTGATAATCCGGATCGTATAGGGGATCGTACCACCAACGGCATAATTACCGCCTCCATCACTCATTTCGATAGTGAGATTGGGTTCGATGACGGTTACGGTAGCACTGCTGCTCAGTGAATCCGCTCCACTAGAACCCGTGAAGCTGATCGCCGCATCATTGTCCAAAGTAGTGGCCGCCTGGTTGGCTAACAGATTACGGACCTCGACTTCATAACTGATCGTGATATCTTGGCTAGTACTATTTTGATTGGTCAAGGTGCCAAAGTTCCAAATCACTGGATCATCATCTGCGGCAGTACTTGGACTTGGGGTGTCTGCAAACACACCAGTCGGAAGCGTAATGGAGACTTCGTCTCCGGTATATTTGAGCCCTGCGGGCAAATTATCTGTGATCGTAAAGCTTTGCATCGTACCACCCGGTACGGAAATCGTCAGATTCATGATCGTAGAATCGCCTACTGCCAAATTTGCATCGCCTGTTTTGGCCATAGTTGGCTCGTCTAGGGTGATCGTGGTGGAGGTCGCTACATTGAGATCATTGCTGCCAACCGCTGAACCGGTTCGTTCGCCATCGGCATCTCCTGCAGTATTGGCGGTATTGCTACCAGAAGAAGTATTGCCAGCGGCTCCATCGAGACTGGTAATGCTACCCCTAACATCATTGATAAGATCGCTATTGGCCTCGGCGAGGCTATCGATGACGGCTGTGTATACCACAGTAATCGTATCGCCCGGATCGAGTGAGTCAAGGGTACAGCCTCCATTGGTCGCATCAAAAATCAACTCATTGCCGTCGCCGCCAAACTCAAAACAAGCACTGATGTCAGAACCATCGCCCGAATAGGTAGCCGAGCTAAGATTGGGTTGTTGGCCTGCATTGGCGCTGGTGCCGAAGAAAGTTGCGGGTAAATCATCACTGAGGGCGAGATTGTATCCCGTGGCGGAGTGGGTGCTATTGGAGTTGAAAAACTTAGTGGTAAAGGTGACGGTTTCCATCCCGCTTGCTGACCCACCCGCGGGAGCGGCAGAGGTCGTTACGCCAAGATCGGGCTCTTTGAGCGTGAGGGTGATCGCATCACTATCAGAGATTGGATTGGCATCACCATCTTGATATTGTAGGCCTACGGTATTGGTTTTGCTGTCGCCAGCATTGTTGTCGCTATTGTTGAGAACGAGGACTTCGTAGGTGATGATCAGCTGTTCGGCATCAGCATCTGAGACGACTTGGTCATCATTATTGGTGATGTCGCCAAGGTCGAAACCAAGGATTTGCCCGCTGGCTACATTTCCGCTGACACTCGGCACTAAGACTGCTGGGGTCCCATCTATGGTACCGGCTACGCTAGTACTAATTTCTCCGCCATTGAAATCTGCTACGGCTGAAATACGGGCCGAATGACTGCCTCCTGTATAGGTGGCATCTAGGTATTGAAAACCTACTGGTAAAGTATCCGTCAAGATCGGATTGCTACCGTCTTCGAGGGTGGTCCCTTCGGGAACGGTCAGTGCGATCTGGTAGGTCAATATTTCTCCTATGCCTGCTTCCGTAGCGCCGGTATTGACATCGGTGCTGCTGATAAGGGTCTTGGCAAGCAGAGGGATGCCAGTAGTGGTGAGGGTTTCGGTATTTTGGCGGCTACTAGAACGTTCTTCGGGGGCAGTCGTGCCGGCTTGAGTAGTGGCTACAACTGTACCCACATTGTCGAAGCTAGTGCCTGAGTTGACCCCAGATTTGATTTGGACGGTAAACTCCAAATCTCTGCGTCCCTCTGCTACTGTTAAGGTAGACTTGGTAAAAGTTACCGTTGGATTGCTGTAGCTATAATTAAAACCATCGGCATTGACGAGGGTGACGGTACTGAGATCAAAAACATTGCCATCGAGTATATCGGTGGCTACGATATCATGAGCCGTAGCGGTACCGTTATTCCTGACTCGAAGCTCGACCGTAATCACATCGCCTGCATCTCCAGTGTTAGAAGACAATACTTTATTGATCGTAACCTTAGGCTCTGCAAATGGTACCACATCTGTATCGCTGATGCTACTGCCTGAAATGCTATTGCTAGTAAGTGTAACGGTATTGGTCTTGGCCTGCGTTGCATCTTCCCCATCGTTGGCATTGTCATCCATCACAACCGCCTTCATGGCGACGATGAAATCGTTATTGGCAGCATTGTTATCTCCAACTACTGTGGTTGCACCCGAAAAAGTAAAGGTAACCGTTCGGCCAGCCGCAACTGTACCACTAGTCGCTACAGTAGGCGAGCTACTGACCGTACCATTAAATCCAGTATTGTCAACGACATAAGAGACATATTCAAAGCCAGCTGGCAAAGCATCCGTCAAGACTAAGTCCGTCGTCGTACCTTCAGTCAGGTCCACGGTGAGATGATAGGTGATCGTATCCCCTGCGGTAACGTTTGTACCAGCAGTGCCTGTACCATCAGGTGAAACTGCGTTTAGGCTTTTACTGATACTTGGATCAGAGGTGCTGATATTATCGCTGGCGCTATCAGTGGTAGTGCGTTGTTCGGGAGCGGAGCCCGGCTCGCTATCTCCGCTTACACTTGCCTGATTGTTGTAGGTAGTGTTGGGCTCGACATTGCTATCTAGGTCGATGGTAAAAGTGAGCACTTTGCTTGCTCCTGCCGCAAGACCCGTGGCCCCGTTCAGCGAATAGCTGACCGTAGAACCCGCTAAGCCATCAAAAGTCCAATCGCCGAGAGTCGTGGTGTTGCTGAGTGAGCTTAGATTGAGAAAATCACTCAAGCCATCGAGATTATTGCTGGCGGTAATGTCGTAGGCGGGGGCGGTACCCGTATTGCTGACCGTCATCGTGACGGTGATTTGATCGCCAGCATCACCTTGGCTGGGCGTCGAAAGGTCCAGCGTAATATTAAGCTCTGGCTCAGTGAGAGTAACAGCATCTGTCGCGACGATATCTGCGCCGACGATGTCGGTATAAGTCAGTTGTGATTGATTGGTTTTGCTCTGTGCGGTCGGGAGACCATCATTGGCTGGGTCATCTAATACTACCGCTTCAAAGCTGAGAAGAAAGGCATCATTTGTATTGACATTGTCGTCGCTATTGCTGGGGCTGCCCATATCAAAAGTTACGGTCTGCGGGCTTCCGGCTGCACCTGTACCGCTAGTGCCTACTGTAGGCGAGCTGCTCACCGTGCCATTAAACGCACTGCTATTCACGACAACTGAGCTTGCTACATAAGCGAGCCCTTCGGGCAAGGTGTCGGCCAAACTTAAGGAGGGAGTCGTTCCCTCAGGGAGAGTAACGGTCAATTGATAAACAACGGTATCACCCGGTACTAAAATATTGGCGTTGCCAGAGCCATTGGGAGAGATTGAGGTATGCGTTTTGGCCAAAGTCGGTCGGTCGATAGAGATTTGAACACTGTCAAGCACTTCCTCAAAAGGATCGGCTAAGGGTTGTTCTGTCTCGGGTATGGCTTGCCAAGCAGCACTAATCCCATTGAAAAAGCTATCGTTAGGTGCTACCGTAGCGGCAATATCGCAGGTACAAGTGATCGTGACAGTATCTCGCTTAGAGGCATCACCGCTAGCGTATAAACTGTCTAGCGTCAAGCCGTTGACATCAAAAGGATTGCCGCTATAAAGCCCTACTCCTACTGCAGTACCATCTCCATACTTGACGGGATCGGTCGCGATCATGCTACAATTGGTCAAACTAGCGGGCGCGTCATCTTTGATGACGAGATCGTAAGCTCGGGCACCGCCTGAATTGATCGCCGTAAGCACGAAGGTGATTTCATCGCCAGCATCTGCTTCGCTAATGGTACTAACGTTCGGCACGGCCGGACTCGCGGGTGTGATCGTGCCATCGCCACTCGTCGCACTCACGCCTTTGGCAACTGAAATATCGGGAGAACAGATATTGAGATACTGGACTTGGACATCTGAGATGACATCTCCGTCGCTATTTGTCGTGGAATAATAAAATAAATCTGATAGTGCCAAACCATCTGCAAAAGGCTGATAATCGATCGGAATATCTACCAATACCGAAACTGTTTTACTGACCGTGGTGCCCTCCAAGTCTGGCCAAAGGATTTGCAATGAGTTACCTGCGGTACTTTTGGTAATATCGGCCGTCAAGGGGACAAATGATGGGTCCGTATGGTCTGAGGCTAGTCGTATATCAAAGCCATTGCCAAAGTTATCCGTATCGACTTCCGAAACATCAAAAACCGGTAGGGGAAAGAAATTGATGAAGGTTAGGTTTTCGGTATCGCCCGAAGGAACCGTTACGGTCAACTTAAAGGTAATAACCTCGCTAGGCACCCAGCAGCTAGGATCTCCGGGACTATTGAATAGACTCAGATTGGGACTAGAAGATTGAATACTAACCCCTGCACTTGAATTATCGCCGCAGCCGGAGGCCTTGCCCAACAAATCATAGGCTAGGCTCGTCGGTTTGCCCAAGGCATCATTGGCCAAAAGGGGATCGTCATTAGTAGGCGGGTTATAATGTTGCAGTACATCTCCTCTAAAGGTGAGGGTTCCTTCACTCCCGTTACTGATGTTGCCGCTTACCGCATGCACATCAAAGACTAAAGTAGTAGTATTGTCTCCATTGACTGTGATCACTGGGGTGATGTTTTGAGCGGCCCCAGCATCTATACTGATGGTCGGCTGAAAACCCGCGTCATAGGCGATGCCGGCAGGCAAGGTTTCCGTTATGACCGCGGCATCAATAGGATTACTGTCAAAGTCTGAAACCTGAAAGGAGCTGGTATAAGTTACTTTGTCGTCGGGCTTCACATTGGTCGGAGAGGCATTGCTTTGGATCGGCATATGTTTGGCCGTAACTACATCCCGCGCTGAATCAGGATTGATCGCAACCAATCCATACATAGCCGTAAAATCGGCACTATTGCTAATAATAGAATCTTCACAGACTGTCTCGTCCAATATATCTTTGATATGGACATCAAAACTGATCGAAATTTCATTGCCGGAGGTCCCCACTGTAGTAGGACAAGTAGCACTCAAAGTCCTCGTACCGGCTGTATAAGTAGCGGTACAAGCCCCATCTACAATATCGCCCACAAACTCAACCTCCTCGGGTAAGACATCCGTAAGGCTAATCGCAGTCAAGGTCTTCCCCGCCGCAATATCTACATTAAGCGTATAGGTAAATGGCCAAGAACTCCCCGGTGCTCGCTCGCTTTCAGGAGCATTATTGGTTTTGGTAAATGTTACCAAAGTGGGTTTGCTATTGGCTGTGATCGTCGTGCCAAAGATAGGCCCATTGTCCCCCGTAGGAGTATCACCATATTGGAGGCCCGGCTGAAACTTATAGACATAGTTAGAGTCTAATGTTGCACCATCTAAAAACTCCACACAAACCGCAAAAGTCAAATCAGGTGTGGTCGAAACCAATGAGCCAACCGGATAGCTCAATACATATAGGGTATCCCCACTCACTGCACCATCGCTGGCCGTAACACTCGTCCCACTGATCGGGTCATTGAGCGCAGGCACTCCGTCTGGGAAAGCCCCTACTTTGACAGTCGTAAGGCTTGTACCTAAAAAACTGACACTCTTGAGGGTGACATCGGGGGGCAACATGATCCGATAGTAGGGACCATATCCGGGATCTCCCGTCAAACTCAAGTCCAAATTGAAACAGTAGGTTTCATTGATAAAGTTGGAGGCTGGCACGGATTCAGTGCCCACTGGAGTTTGGGCCATGAGTGGTAATATGCATAGGGTAGCAAAGAGCAATAGTGTTATTCGTCTAAAAAGGATAAGGAGCATTACGACTTTTGGATTATCCGTCTTTGTGGATTATATTTCGATGATTTGAAATATTTATAACAAAGATTTAATAATCATTTAAATTATTTTCTGCTAAAAAATTCCTTGAATAACATTTCTGTTGCCTCCTTTGGCTCATATTCTGCCTCTTTTCCTTTACTTGCTTTGCAGGCAAGATGGACCTTGGCTTGCTTGATGAGGGCTTAGTCGGCTAAAAATGAGCGCTTAAACTCAATTACTTACTCAGGCAATCTGATAAAAGGGCTAGGGATGTTCGATTTTCTCACATTCCTCTTACCTTCGCGTATGCTCTTCAGCTCTCTCAGCTTCTTGGGATTATTTTTGCCGCTAGTTTGGGTGGTCAATCTTTTGTTGCCCGCTAAAGCGCGGAACGTCTGGCTCCTGCTGCTGAGCTTATGGTTTTATGCTTGGGGAGAAGGGGCATGGGCCTTTTTGATGTTGGGCTCTATTCTCCTCAATTATTTTCTTGGTCTCAAGGTCGGGCCAAAGTCTTCTCGCCAAAAGCTTTGGCTTAGTTTGGCGGTGAGCATAAATCTGGCTTTACTCCTTCTCGTCAAATATGCCGGCTTTCTCCTCAGCAATCTCAACCAACTGCTGTTGCTTTTTGAGGATGTCTCACTACTGATACCAGCCGTCAATTTCAGCCTGCCCATCGGCATTTCCTTTTTCACCTTTCAGGCTCTGAGTTATCAGATTGATCTCTATCGTGGCAAATATCCGCCTCAGACCAATCCCTTAGACCTTGGGCTGTACATTGCCTTTTTTCCTCAGCTGATTGCGGGGCCCATCGTGCGCTATGAGACCTTTTTTCCGCAATTGACGGAGCGAAAATTTGATTGGGAACAAAATATAGTCGGCATCAAACGCTTCGTGATTGGGCTCGCCAAAAAGGTATTGATCGCCGATCCCTTGGCCTTAGTCGCTGACAAGATCTTTTTGCTTCCAGACCAAAGTCTCAGTCCTTGGCTCACCTGGCTAGCCATGATCGCTTACAGCTTGCAGATCTATTTTGACTTTTCTGCCTACTCTGATATGGCGATTGGTCTCGGCAAGATGCTCGGCTTCGACCTACCCGAAAACTTTCGCTTTCCCTATATCGCCCGTAGCATCCGTGAGTTTTGGCAGCGCTGGCATATTACCCTATCAACTTGGTTTCGGGATTATTTATACATCCCCCTAGGCGGCAATCGACACCATCTCTATCGCAATCTGTTGTTGGTATTTGTGCTTTGTGGCTTTTGGCATGGCGCGAGCTGGAATTTTCTCATTTGGGGACTATTTCATGGACTATTTTTGGTCTTAGAGCGCACTGCTTGGGGACGAGTATTGCAAAAGTTTCCTCGCTTCTTACAACATATCTATACCCTTTTAGTGGTGCTCTTTGCCTGGGTCTGGTTTCGGGCCGAAGATGTCTCCCAAGCGCTCCTAATCTATGAGAAGCTATTTGGGTTTGCTGCCAATGCGCAGGCTGATAATTACGCCTACTTCCTGCTGAGCTATGATATTATTTGGCCTTTGCTCCTTGGGATCGGTTTTGCCATGCCGCTTTTCCCCTTCGTGGAACGCTTAATTGAGCGTTCGCCAAAGGCGCTCGAAAGCATACTTTATCTCGGCTTGACGCTGCTGAGCCTCCTTGCTGTCCTCACCAATGCCTATCACCCCTTTATTTACTTCCGCTTTTGAATCGCTCTCACTCACATATCGCCGCTAAAATAGGGAGCCTTGGCTTCATCCTTTTGCTTTTGGCAATGGGACTGCGTGGCTTGTGGCTGGCTAAACTCGACGGTAAAAATCTCTTTCATAAATTTCGACTAGATCGGCTTTCGATTACGACCGCCGCTTTTGACGCCGACCTCAATCAATATGCAGGCGGTGATACCGCTTTGTTTCATCCCTTGGGTACGCTCAACTATCAGCTGAGACATCGCTCCTTAAGCCGCAAAATATTGCCCGGACAAACTGATTGGTTCTTTTTGTGGAACGATCAGACGGATTTTGATCCATTGGAACAAAGATTAGGACTGAGCCAGTTGAGCCCATTACAACTCAGGGAGTTGGTCCTACAATTTCAACAGCGAGCCTTCTGGGCCAAGCAAAACAATAGCGAATACCTCATCCTCTTGGCTCCCAATAAAGCCAGTATTTATGGCGAGCATTTGCCGGGGAGTTTGCTGCTAGCGGAGCAGACATTTTTAGATGTTTTATACCCTGCCTTGCAGAACGCTCAGCTCCCTGTCCTTGACTTGCGCCAAGCGCTGCAAGCGGCCAAGCCCAGCGGTTTGCTTTACTATCGACACGATACCCATTGGAATGATCGCGGTGCATGGGTGGGTACGCAGGCTGTCATGGATCGCCTTGGCTTGGGCAAGCTCCTCATCAATCCACAAAGACTACAATTGCAGGCCCAAAAAGGAGGCGATCAGCTTCGCATGGCTCGATTGCGTGAAAGTGGGTTTACAGACTCGGCCTATCGCTATCTGGGACCCGATACTATCCCCTTCCAAGTGCTACCCAATCCCATCGGTTCGCCAGCCGATCTCCCCTATCAAAGCAAAGCAAATGAGGCGCTAGGACCAAAAATACTATTGTTTCATGATTCTTTTGGGCATGCGATGCGGCCTTGGTTTAGTTATGCCAGTCGCGAGTTTCGTGCGCTTTGGGCTTGGGGGGAGTTTCGGCCCCTCTATCTGCGGCGCTACCAGCCGGACTATGTGGTGGACGAGATCATCGAACGTAATCTGGCAAAACCCTTTCCCGGCAATCAAAGTGAGCTAATCAAGGCCTTTTGGCTGGCCCATTGGCCTGAAACAGGCGCAAAACGCTATCAGACTGAGTATAGTTTGGGGCAACTGCAGGCTTGGATACAGACGCAAGCTGATACCGAGAAACTATTGGTGGTCAAGCTCAAAATCATCGCTGAAGAGGCCGGAACAATCAGCCTTAGCAACGGACTCAGGGTCAAACAAAGCTACCTCTTTGACGCAGGTCAACATACGCTCTACTTCCAAGTCAATCCGCAACGGCCTTTAGCGCTAAAGCTGGATACTGAACTGAAGTTTACGGACTTGGAAGTGATCGAATTGGATTAAGGAGGAGGAGCCAAGCTCACAAAAAGGGATAGCAAGCTCCCCCAATCAGTAATAGACGCTCTTACTTACCACAGCTCAAGGGACTTTTGTATCTTTGTGCATGCGATATTTTGGTTTGATCGGGCAGAAGCTAGGACATAGTTTTTCGAAAAAATATTTCACCGAAAAGTTTGCGCGAGAAGAGATCTCTGGCCAGTACGAACTCTACGAGATTCCGACGATTGAAGCGCTGCCAGCGCTATGGGCAAGCGTTCCGCTCAGCGGTATGAATGTAACCATCCCTTATAAGCAGCAGATCATGGCTTATTTGGATGAAATCTCTCCTGAGGCGGCAGCGGTTGGGGCAGTCAATACGGTACTCTTTCGCGATGGACGTAAGATTGGCTACAACACGGATACTTATGGTTTTCGCGTCTCTTTACAAGCATTTTTGGGGGAGACCAAGCTAGCGCAAGCCTTGATATTGGGCAATGGTGGCGCAGCTAAAGCCGTGCGCTATGTCTTGGAGCAACAAATGGGATTCCGGCCTTGCCTCACGGTCTCGCGTTCGGCTGCAGGCCCAAACCAAATCACCTACCAAGCTCTACAAGACCTAAATTTGGATGAGTATCCGCTGATCGTCAATACGACGCCCTTAGGTATGTTTCCCTACGAAAAGGACGCTCCCGCGATCCCCTATGACCGCCTAGGAGAGGGGCATTTTGCCTATGACCTCATCTATAATCCCGCAGAAACTGAATTTATGCGCCTCATCACTCAACAAGGCGCCAAAGCCTGCAACGGCATGGAGATGCTAATCCTGCAAGCCGAAGGGGCCTGGGAGATTTGGAATGGTATTAAGTAGAAAGTATTAAGTAGGAAGTATAGAGACTTCCAATTTATCTGTACTAAATACTAAGCGTCCCTTCCGTTTTTTTGTGCCAATAACGCAGTAGGCCCGCGACACTCATATAAGAAGGATTTGCTGCCTCATATCTAGCGGCACCCGCTTCATCTAGCCCGGCGGCAATCAACTGTTGATGGGCATATGCTTGAAACTCCGGCACTACCTCTGGGGCTTTGCGACCTGCATCGTACTGAGGTTTCATCCAAGCGGCCCAGTCGTGGAGAATGGCTTCCAACTCATTGAGGTGCTCGCTGACATTGTCAATCGCCCCAAAGTGTGTCAGATATAGCTGCTTAGGATTTTGGGCGCGTAGGATATTGATAGATGCTATCCACTGTTCGATATTGATATCAGGTGGTGGACAAGGTGGTACTACGGGACCCCCATTGATTTTACAACCTGCTACATCGCCGGCAAAAATCACCTCCCCGACTTGCCAAGCGATATGGTGGCTTGCATGGCCGGGCGTATGCCAAGCTTTGAAAGTGGTGTCTCCGACTTGAATTTCGCGTTCGTCATCGACGGACTCCAAAAGAGGCTCTGGAATCGGCTCCATCAAACCCCAAAGTGCCTCCATCATATCGCCATAGATGCGTTTGGCGGAGCCATAAAGCCGACTGGGATCAAGCAAATGTTTATAGCCTCTCGGGTGGACGTACACTTTTGCTCCCGCCTGTGCCAAGGCCCAGGCTGCCCCCGCATGATCAAAATGGATATGCGATAAAAATACGTGCTTGATGTCCGCTAACTCATAGCCCAAAGCTTTGAGTTCGGAACTAAGTCGCGGCAAGACAGAGTGAGGGCCTGTCTCAACTAAGACGGGCCCTGCACTGCTTTCTATGACAAAGGCAGCAATTGCCTGTTTTACTTGAAATTCGAGGTCGAGTGTATGAATCATCTTTGCTTATTGTCTCACTAATTTGTGGTGCCAAACACTTTCTCCTTGCTCGATTTGGAGGAGGTATACGCCTTTGGGATACGCGCTGAGGTCCAAAGATAATTGGCCGGCGCGACTCTCTCGGCTCAAGATCGTCTGTCCGAGACTATTGCGCAAATATAAGTGATACGATTGTTGATTTGGGTTTTGCAGCTTGACCTGAAATCTTCCTTCAGATGGGTTGGGGAAGATGAGCGGACGCGCGGGATCCTGTTCTGGGTCGACTGAGAGAGGCGGATTCTCCGAACGCTTCCCCTGCACCAACTGTAAGCCACCGCGGATACTCCCGACGATAAAACTGTAAAAGTCCGAAGTATCGAGTTGTGCAATGGCCGGAGCAGAGAAGGTGCCAAAATCATAGTCAAAAGGCATGGGTTGGGCAACCAATTGAGCACTTAGACCAGCGGATAGATCGGTATAAAGTTCAAGGTAGCCTTGATCGCCGCCGATAAACATTTCTGGCTCGCCATCACCGTCATAGTCTACGATGCGTGGCTTACTGTTGCCCGAAAAGTTACTGCCAAAGACATTGGAAAGCTTGATATTGCCAAAGGCACTCGACACTTGCGTAAAGGCAAAGCTTTGGGCAGTACCGGTATTTTCATAATAATTGATCCAGCCATGCTCTTCACCAATAAAGAGGTCTAGGTCTTGGTCGCCATCAAAATCGTAAAGCTCGGGCGCACTTAGGTTGCCAATATCAATGGTATCGCCAGCCGCATCTTTGAGTTCTTCGGTGATTTTGATGTAGATTGCGTTTTGGCCTGGGCTGGAGGCATTTTCATAGTAAGCCAACTTGCCAGCTTGATAACCCAGCAACAAATCATCGTCTCCATCTCCATCTAGATCTCCAGCAGCAATGGTCACATTGGTCATAGGCACGCCCTGAGTACCGATGCCCAAAAAGTTAGAATCTGCTAAGGTATAAGCAGGCGCTTCGGCCGTACCAGTATTGCGATATAAGCGCAGCTCATAACGAGTTTCCAAGCCATTGCTAGTATGATAACCCGCAGAACCATGACTTACGAGTAGGTCTAATAGGCCATCGCCTTCATAATCAAAAAAGGCCGGAGCGGAGAAGTTACCCATGTCGATTTGTTCATCTACGATGAAACTTCGGCCGCGGAACTTGAAGTCTGGATTGTCATCTAGCCCATCGTTGTGATACCAAGCCATACCGCGACTGGTTTCTCCCCCTCCCAGGGTTTCGTTGGGGGCAAGGATAAGATCCTTGGTGCCATCATTGTCGATATCTTCATAAAATATCCCTGGAAAGACATCTAAATCCGCCGGTATATCGGTTTGCGGATAATTCACCTCTATCGAATCCATAAAGGCATAGTCTATACAGCCATTATTAAAAGTCGCTACGATATTGGGAAAGGAAATATCTCCGAGTAATAGATCTTT
This sequence comes from Bacteroidota bacterium, assembly GCA_038534415.1. Lineage (GTDB taxonomy): Bacteria > Bacteroidota > Bacteroidia > J057 > J057 > JBCAWW01. Next base: position 26,194 of record JBCAWW010000001.1, read on the forward strand.
GAGGCCATTGCCATCGAGGTCGATTGACAGTAGGGTCGTACCTGCATGGCGTGGGTCGCTTATATGCGTAGGAGGGGTAACTCGGATTCTTTTTTCAGGGATACAGTTTTCAAAACCTGCTTGAATGGGACAATTGGAGGTGTCCCCAATAAAGAGGGTATTATCACTGCTACTTTCAAAGAAGTGTCCCCAGCAAGCGGTTTCGCGATCAAATACCAAGGTATCACAACGACCAAAATTCTCGACCGCAAGATTGCGGAGATAGGTCATACTGGTAAATACATTTTGGGGAGTGAGGATATCCAGGTCGCCATCATTATCCATATCTACAATGGCAGGAATATCATTTTTAGGGACTGCGAGTGGGATATAGTTTTGCGTGTACTGCGCCATCAAAGGATCATAGACCAATTCAAAGCCTACAGAATCTCCATTGTAGATCACATTTTCATAAACCAATAACAGCCCTGTTTGCGTACCGCAAAATATATCTGCTCTGCCGTCGCAATTATAATCCTCAAATAAGGTCCAAGTTGAGCAATCGCAGCTATCAAAATTGGTCCTAAACTCCGGGGCAAAGCGATAATCTACCTCATTGGCAGTACCCCCATTGACATAAACATTGAAAGTCTCGTCTGCCCGATCAAATAGGACGATGTCCAAGTTACCATCCAGATTGATGTCCACCGAAGACACCAAGGGATTATTCATGCCACCGTTCCAAGCAAATGATTGGGTCTGACCGACAAAGTCAGTTACGGGAATATCTTGACTGGGGGCGTAAACGACTTGCGCGTCTAGCCTGATTAGAAAAAGCCCTAAAAAAATAAAAAGGAGTGATCGCATGGTCTAGGATATTTAATGGATGTGCTTTGCTAGGTAAATTTACGGATTTGTCAATGTAATAGTGTTACTTTTGTAATATGACAACTAAAGGCCTATTAGACCTATTTCTTCGCTATCAATCTGTGAGTACTGACACACGCAAAGTGAAGAAAGGTGATATGTTCTTTGCTCTAAAAGGAGATAGATTTAACGGTAACCTTTTTGCGGCCCAAGCCCTTGAGGCTGGTGCAAGCCATGCGATTGTTGATGAAGCGGCGGTCTGTGTCGAAGGAGATGCTCGTTATCTATTGGTTGACAATGTCCTCTTGGCTTTACAGGACTTGGCTCGCGCCTATCGGCGAACGCTTGACATCCCTTTTTTGGGTATCACGGGTAGCAATGGTAAGACTACTACCAAAGAGTTGGTCTATGAGGTGTTGAGTATGCATAAAAACACCTTTGCCACTAAAGGCAATTTCAACAATCATATCGGCGTGCCATTAACGCTCTTGTCTATTCCAGCAGAAACGGAGATCGCCATCATAGAGATGGGCGCCAATCAAGCGGGGGATATCAAAGAGCTGGCGGAGATTGCCGAACCCACTCACGGTCTGATCACCAATATCGGTCAAGCCCATCTCGAACGCTTTGGTTCACTCGATGGAGTACAAAAAACCAAGGGTGAGCTGTTTGATTTTCTACGAGCGAGTGGAGGGGTTTTGTTTGTCAATCTTGCAGATGAACGCGTAGTCAAGGCTGCCGCTTATGAAGATACTGATATTAGCTTTGGCACAGCTGAGGCAGATCATCAGATCGAATTGCTCGATCATCATCTTGAAGGGATGAGCCTGCGTTATACCAAGGCCGGCGCTGAGCCGCTGAGCTTGGATACACAATTGAGTGGTGGCTATAATGCCATGAATATATTGGTTGCAGCCATGCTTGGGGACTACTTTGGCGTTCCGCGAAGCGGAATACAAAAAGGAATCTACGGCTATCAGGCTACCAATAATCGAAGCGAAATCGTCAAAAAAGGCGATAAGACGATTTTGTTAGATGCTTACAACGCCAATCCCTCTTCTATGCGGGCGGCGATTCAAAATATTTTTAGTTATCCTGACAAAAGCGTATTACTCATTTTGGGGGATATGTTAGAAATGGGGGAGGAAGAAGCGGAAATTCATGCCGAATTGGGCCGTTTTGTCAATCAATTTGAGCCTAAACACACGATCGGAGTCGGGCCTAGGATGCAAAGCCTGGTACAGGAATTGGCTGGAGCTGCTAGCTGGTATGTCGATACCAAAAGTGCGCAAGAAGGGGTGCAAACCCATAGTAATGAGGTAGATATGATTCTAATAAAAGGCTCGCGAGGCATGGCTTTAGAAAACCTATTAGATCATATTTCCGTCTAATCCAATAAATAGTTCATTTCGAAACGCGAAAATTTGAATATTCCTATTCTGTTTCCGTTAGAATTTACTAGACAAGTGACCTTTTTTCATTCTACTTGTCAAAAGCATACTTCTCTATTGGGGAATAGAGAAGATGACACACTATTAGGACATTAAATAAGGACGTACATGGCAAGTATCTCAGTAATTGAGGGAATTGGTAAACTCTATGCTCAAAAGCTCTCAGAGTATGGCATTAAAACAGTTGAGGATCTGTTAGAACAATGTGGCGCAAAGTCAGGCCGTAGAAAAGTAAGCAAGGACACTGCTATCGATGAAAAGAAACTACTGAACTGGACCAACAAAGCCGATCTTTTTCGGATCAAAGGGATCAGTACTCAGTATTCAGACTTACTTGAGGCGTCTGGTGTTGACACAGTCAAAGAACTTCAACATCGAAACCCAGAAAATCTGCTGGAAAAGATGAGAGAGGTGAATCGAGCCAAAAAATTGGTGCGACAAGTACCTGCTTTCAGTCAAGTAGAAAGTTTTGTTGCCCAAGCTAAGCAGCTTGAACCTAAAGTAACTTACTAAGTAAAAACGGGGCTAACTATAGGCTTAGCCCTGTTTTTTACTCCCTTCTTTGTTGACGACAAAGTAGATTGTCAAGAGCAATACTAGTATCGCTCCTGATAATAGTGCGACAAAAGGACCAAAGTATTCAATTAATTCCATATCTTGTGGAGGTTTATTAGGGCA
>JBCAWW010000002.1:0-27044 GCA_038534415.1 Bacteroidota bacterium
CAATTGACTTTTGGTGGTGACAACGCCGAGGGGTATTTTTCTTATGATGACCAATATTTAACGCTACAACGTACCGTACCTAAAGAAGGCATCCCCTGTGATCAAATTTATTATGGCAAGCTGCCTACTAGCCCTGACGAAAAGTTTGAAATGAATTTGGTCAGTACAGGTACAGGCCGTACCACTTGCTCCTTTTTCATGCCCGGCGACAAAGAAATCATCTTTGCCTCTACCCATAAAGATTCCGAAGCATGTCCTCCGGCTCCAGACCGTGCCAAAACTGGTGGCAAGTACCTCTGGCCGATCTATTCTAGCTTCGAGATTTATGTCTCTGACCTCGAGGGTAACGTTTTGCGCCAGCTGACCGAAAACGACTACTATGATGCAGAAGCTACGCTCTCTCCTCAGGGCGACAAAATCGTCTTTACCTCTACCCGTGATGGCGATCTTGATCTTTATACCATGGATGTCGATGGTAGCAATGTCCAGCGCATTACAGACGGCTTGGGCTATGATGGAGGTGCATTTTTCTCACCAGACGGTAGCAAATTGATTTTTCGTGCTTCACGTCCCGAGACGGAGGAGGCGCAAAAAGAATACAAAGACTTTCTCGCGCAGGATTTGGTCGCGCCTACCAATATGGAGTTGTATATCTGCAATGTAGATGGCTCTGATCTCAAGAAGATCACCTCCCTCGGCAAGGCCAACTGGGCGCCTTACTTCCACCCATCTGGTGAAAAAGTGATTTTCTCTACCAATCATGCTTCTACCACAGGCCGGAGTTTCAATCTCTTTATGGTCAATCTAGATGGCACTGGGCTCGAGCAAATCACCCACGATACAGAGTTTGATGCCTTCGCGATGTTTTCTTACGATGGTACAAAATTGATCTTTGCCTCTAACCGCAACAATGGCGGCACCCGCGAAACGAATCTTTTTCTTGCCGATTGGGTAGAATAGAGGATGAACAAAATTGCGATCCTGATGGCTAGCGCCCGTAGTGAGGGCAATACCCGAAAAGTAATATCCCACCTGATGGGTCAAATTGAGGCCGATCTTTACGATCTCAATGACTATGAGGTGGGATATTATGATTATGAGCATCGCCAAAGCGATGATTTCCCTAAGCTCATGCAGGCCTTGGTGGGCTATGACTACCTTATCTTGGCGACCCCGGTCTATTGGTATAGCATGAGTGCACAGATGAAAACCTTTTTTGATCGTCTCACGGATTTATTTGAGATTCATAAGCCGCTTTATGATAGTTGGGCGGGCAAAACCTGGCTTACTTTGAGCTGTGGGCCAGATGACGATGTGCCGGAATTTTTTGCGAAACCTTTCGCCGCCTCTGCCGACTATCTCAATCTCAATTTTGCCGGTTGGGTCCACACATGGCTAGAAAAGGGGGATTTGTCTGCCGAGCGCAAGCAGGCTGTAAAAGCTTGGCTCAAGGAGGCCGGACTAAAAGAGTAGGTATAAAATTTGCTCACTTTTGGAATTGTAGAATTGTTGAATTTCCTTGCTTATCGAAACCATCAACAACCCAATAACTCAATATTTTCCTAGCTTTTCCTTGAAAACTCTCGAACCGGACTGGCAGCACCAAAGACCCAATCAAGACGCCGTGCGCACAATGTGGAGTAAAATCCGCTTTGAAAATATCCCTATTACCCATCCGGAGATATTGCATTTTATCCATGACCTTAAAGTAGCTTATCCCCGTGGAGGTGCTTTATTGTATCATTTTCAAGTAGCTGAAAATGTCACCTTTGATTGGTTTGCCTACAACAACCGCCTCGCAGAGATAGATTTCGTCGGTCGTGCCTTGGGGAGTGGAGATATTATTTCGGCTGCAGCCGAACTCAGTATCGACAAGAGCTTGCTCTCGATCGAATCCGTTACCCACCTACCCGATAGCTTTGATATGGCCGGTCGCCTAGCGCGGCATCTATATCATGGTGGACCACACTCCAACCAAAATATTGAGGCCAAAGAAGTACTCCGGATTGCAGAGCAGTTTATCGAGCAGATCATCCAAAACCGCTATGAAGAGGTCAGTGTCATGCTGTTTGATACTGCTTGGGCCGATTGGTTTTATGACGAATATTGGGATATGACTTACCTGCTTTATGACCGAATACAGCGACAGATATGGTTGTTGTGTTTGACGGATTCCCAATAATGCTTTAATTGCTTATATGCAGCTAAGGGCAATAAATGATACCGAACTCTGGCCAAAAGCAGACTCTAGCACCGGATTAGCTCGCGCAAAACTTTACAAAGGCCAGCTTTGGACCATCCAAAAAGAAGTCAAAGGCAAAGCGATCAATGGCAATGACCGTTGGTACCAAGATGCTTTGGGCAATTTTTTGTGGAGTGGTGATTTGGAGGTGGTGGGTACTGCTGCGCAGAACGCCGCTAATGCTCGCAAGCGTTTACCCAAAGCAATCATTGAACCTGCAGGCGCGAAACTACCGGAGTTTAAGATGGATTGGCCCATTGTCCAACTGGACATTGATCGTATTTGGCCTTACTCGATGGGAGAAGGCGTTCGCATCGCGATCCTTGACTCTGGTCTCTACGAAGCGCATATCGAGATCAATCCCAAATACATCGCCGCTCGCAAAAATTTTGTCAGTAATAGCTCCAAAGTTACTGATACTCAAGGCCACGGCACACAATGCGCAGGCTTGATCGCCGCCCAAGGCAAACGTTTATTTGGCATTGCGCCCGGAGCCAATCTTCTTATCGGTAAAGTGATCAATAGTCAAGCCGTAAAAGAAAAAAAGCTGCTAGACGGCATCGAATGGGCGATAGAACAAGGAGCCCACATCATTTCGATCAGTTTGTTTATGACTGCGGCTTCTGTCAGTGATGACTTTAAAACTAAAGTCAGCCAACTGATCAAAGAAAAAGGCGTATTGATCTTTGCTGCCGTTGGCAACAATACCGCCCGCAAAGAAATCAACAATGTACCAGCCTGTATCAAAGGCGTAGTTGGTATTGGTTCTTATGGCAAAGATGGCAAGCTAGATAGCTTCACTACGCGTACCCCCAATCTGGACTTTTTTGTACCCGGCAAGGATGTTTTTACCCTCGGTATCAAACAACACGCGTATTGTCGGGAGCGAGGCACCTCAATGGCAACTGCTATCGCTAGTGGTTTGAGTGCCCTATTGCTGTCGCCCCTCTTACAACAAAACCCAAAGTATAGACCTCTCGATATCTTACCCCTTCTCCGCCAATATACCAGTGGCAATCTCGCTTTTGCGCCTCAATCACCTCCTAACGATCGCCCTAAGCCAAAACCCAAGCCCAATCCCTTATTAGCTTTTCAAAAAACATTCCCCACCCATGTTACGTAACAGCCTCCTCTTTTTTACTCTACTAGCTCCTCTTTTTTCTAGCGCCCAAACATATTTAGATGCCATCATTCTCGACTCTGTTATAGTAGATAGCAGCGGGCAATTTGACTTGAGCAAAAGCAAAAATATTGAAGTAGTCGCCAATCTGCTTAGCACTTATTTGCCAAGCAATACTATCCCAGAGGACGATGTCTTACCTGCTCCCGCCATCTTTGATATCATCGAAGATTCTAACGATGTCGGTTACAATCCTATTTTGGCGGATCTCATCCCGGATGACAGAAGTGGGACTTCTAGTAGCGCGATGATAAGTGGCCGCAAAGACAATATTGAGGGCCTCGGTGGAGGGGGAGGACTAGGCGGTTTGCCCGTCACTCAATTGGTCGATGGTGTAGCCAAGTTTCTCGTCCAGCGTACCAAGCAAGAGGTCAATTTGACCTTTTTTAGACATTTTTATGAAGCCTTACAAGACCCTCGCTTCCTAGAGTTGCGGACCTTATATCCCCAGACTTACAATGTATTCAATACCATAGATCAGGATGTATATCGCTATTCCTACTTTACCGAAAGCATGCAAGAGGCTTTTCGCCAAGACTTAGAAACGGTCCCGCTTAGCCTCAACAACCTTATCCATCACCCTAAATATGATAGTCTCTTTGCCAAACCTTATCATCAGTCTTTGGCCTCATTGGCGCTGACGACTTCTCAAGAGATGGTAACGGGGGCTGATCCACGGGAGATGATCCATAATATCGCTTATTCTGCCGATTGGCAGACTGACTCCTCGGTATATAATCTACGTTCTTCTTTTCAAGTTTTGGACCTTCTGGCTAGCGGTATGCAAGACGGTCAGCGCTGGCTCAAACGAGAAAACCTCAGAGCCTTGCTCAGCACAGATAAGCGCTATGCACTCAAGATTTTCTTGGGCTTGCTCTACGCAGGGGCTGAGGGGATTAGCTTCCAAATGGGAGATGGCGAAAAACGAATGCTACGTGATGTACTAGTGGATATCGACAATAAAGAGGATTCTACCCAATTCTTCCGTCGCTATGTGCGCAACTTTGGGGAGTTTGCCGTGGATTTGCAAAATCAAGTCGATAAACTCCGCGAAAGTCGCGAACAAGGCATCGAAGTGACAGATGGATATTATCGCTTTTCTACTGCCTTCTTAGGCGCCTTGACCGAAGGCGTCGCCTTCAAAAACAATGCGCTCGGCCTAAAAGGCAATTATGATCAGACCTTCCTTCAGGTGATTGGGCATGTCAATAGCATGAACATTGACCTCAAACTCAAAAACTATAACTCCGCCGTAGTCAATCTGGTACAGGTGCTACAAACCTCATTGGTTGGGGTAGAACTCAATCAAAAGCAGGACCTCATGCGTTACAGTAGCTTTATTGCGACGGTGGCTTCGGCAACTACTTCCGATGAAATTGCCTATGCGATCGAGGCCGTGGCCTTGCCGGTAGGGAGTGCCTCTATCAAGAAATACTCCCAGTGGAACATCTCCCTCAATGCCTATGTCGGCGGATTTTATGGCATCGAAAATCTCGAAGGCCTTCCCGTCAACAATGGTCAAGTATATGGGATCGCCGCCCCGATTGGTATTGCGATCAGCAAGGGGGTCAACCCTTATTTAGATCATGGTTCCTTTACGCTTTTTGCGTCCTTAGTGGACATTGGAGCGGTGACCGCCTTCCGTTTTCAAGATCCTTTTACGGATCAACTACCTGAGATAAAACTGGAAAATATCGTCGCGCCCGGCGCTTATCTGATCTATGGATTCCCCAAATGGCCGATGTCCATCGGGGCTGGCTATCAAAAAGGACCTCAACTCCGGATGGTTACTGATAGTCAAAACACCCTGATCGAAGCCAATGGCTATCGAGTCTCGGCTTTCTTGGCGGTCGATATACCGATTTTCAATTTTTATACTAGCTCTTTGTAAGGTTTTCCGCTTCGCGGAACGCTTATTCGCGGCTGCGGCTGAACGTTCTGCGAAGCTCCCCCTTAGCTTGACGCCTATCCTGAGTATCGAGCACAAAAAAACGGCCCTAGTAAGCTAGGGGCGTCGATTCGAGGCAGTCTTTATACTAAATACTATTGTCTTTGTACTTAAATCGCTACCGATGCATCAATTTGATGGCTTCGACTTGGTCTTTGGCCTGCAGCCGAACGATATACAAGCCGGGCGATAAGTCGCCCCTAAGTTCCCACCCTATCCGGTGAAGCCCCGCGGCCATCTCTTCCTCCCGGATCTGACGGACAATGCGGCCCTGCGAGTCTAACAGACTGAGATGGATGCGTTCCGCGAAGGGGAGCATAAAAAAGACCTCCATCTGCTCCGCAAGGGGATTGGGGCTGACCCGCAAATTGAAGAGAGTAGTTGAAGTGGTCTGGATTCCCAAGCCCTCGATGATGGTAATCTCCTGATTGAGAGGAGGTGCCGCAAAGGCCTGCCTAGTCCCTTCTGGCCAACGCACATAAAGGCTATCTATTCTCGTCCGATTTCCCAGCCCGATGTGCAGCGACTGAGCGTTCTGCGCAGCATAACCACTCCCGGCAGCCAAATCTGTAGTCCATAGTCCATCACTGCTCCTGAGGCTCAGACTTGCCCCAATGGCATCTCGATTGCTACGACTGCCTATCAATTTGACGCTCAACCAATTTTGCGGATCCGAATTTTGATTGTGAAAGAGCTGTACCCCTTCCTCACTCGTATTGGCCAAAGCGAGGTCCAATAATCCATCTCCATCGATATCTGCTTTGGCGGTAGCATATCCAGCACCGAGAGAACTGATGGGCTCATTGAGGGCGACTTTGTCGAACGCCAAATTGCCGAGATTGCGATAGAGCACATTGGGAAAAGGTGAAAAATCACTGTCGTTGACGGCATAAATGTCCAACCAACCATCATTGTCAAAGTCCAAAAAGCTAGTGCCCCAGCCCATGCCTCTATCTGAGATTTTGGCGAGGCCCGTGATATTTTGAAAGGTCCCGTCCTGCTGATTGAGGAGGAGAATATTGTCCGAGAGATTGGTGATGTAGAGATCGAGCCAGCCATCATTGTTGACATCGCCAGCGTCTACGCCCATGCCATAACCGGCATAATTACTGCCTGAGACTGCCGACACATCTGTAAACTGTCCCGAACCATCATTTTGCAGGAGGATGTTGGGCTGTTTGTTGTCGTGGGTGAGATAAAGGTCTTGGTCTCCGTCCCGATCATAATCCAAAAATATCGCCCCCAGATTGAGCTGGGTATCCTGGGTGCCGGATGCATCAGTGATATCCTGAAATCGTAAATTACCGAGATTGCGGTAGAGGCGATTGGGGCCGAGGAGATTGGCTACATAAATATCGAGCAGACCATCTTGATCCACATCGGCGAGCAATACAGCCCGTGATTGGCCGCTGTCGCCGACTTTCGCGCTAGTGGTGATGTCTTGAAACTTACCTTCTACATTTTCAAATAGTCGATTGGCGGCCCCCTCATTGCCGAGGTAGAGGTCGAGATCGCCATCATTGTCCAGGTCGCCCCAAACGGCGGTGGTGGTTTTGCCGGTGAAGGCAAGGCCTACTTTATCGGCTACTTCTTTGAAGCGAAGCTCCCCTTGATTTTGGTAAAGCAGATTAGGCCCCCCGTGGCGTGAAACGTAAAGATCAGGATCGCCGTCTGCGTCATAATCGCCCCAGGCCAAACCATAGCAGCGCCCCTTGGCTTGATTGAGGCCGGCATTGACGGTGATGTCGACAAAGCTTTGAGCGTCGAGACTGAGCGTTCTCCAAAGGAGTAGTAATAATAAGGGAAAGCGCATGCACAAAAATACAGAAAAATCTATATCCGTTCCGCCCTATTGTTTGATAAATCGAGCAGTAAACAGCTGACTATCTGAGCTTAAGCGAAGGGAGTAAAGCCCCGTAGGAAAACTTGCGATAGGAATAAGATACTTCGCCCCAGCTAAGGCAGGGGATAACTTGTGCTGATAAACGCTTTTGCCAGCGCTGTCAAATACTTGGAGATGGGCTTGCCCTAGAAAGGTTTGAGGCAGCCTAAAATAAACCTCCTTAGTCGCAGGATTGGGAAATATTGCTAAGCTAAGGACTTCGTCTGCCAAGGCTTGATCAATGCCCACGGTCTCGAATGCTTGAATCAAAAAAGAATCTGCTTGCGCCAATGATCGCTCGCTGGCATATCGCAAAAAGTAAGTCGAATCCGCCTTGAGATCCGTAATCACACTATCCCCAGCAAAACAAATCAGTTGGGTACCGCCACAAGTATCCCATAGCGAAAAGTAGTGCGTGGGATTGGCTTCGGAGATCGCGACCTTACCCTCAAAAGGCATGCTAAAACGGTACCATAGATCAAGTTGGTCTAGGCTATCTGCTCTGCAGAACGCTTGGGGCCTAGCCGTAGCTTGGCGGATATCAAGATAGATTTTCTGTTCCAGAACGATGCTGTCGATTGGCTGCGCAGCCTCGCACTGATCATGTGGTGGCGGCGCAATGGCTTGAATGTGAAACTGATCGGCAGCCGCAGATTGAGCAGGAGTCGCATAACGGAGGATGTAGCGATCACCTCCTTGGAGCCCATAAAAACGCCCGTCGGCGCTAAGACAGCCGCGTTCGGCGGAGCCGCAGCTATCATAGAGTAGCAGACGACTCGTCGCCATGAATTTGGAGAGGGCGATCTCTCCCTCAAAAGGCATCGTAAACTGATACCAAAGGTCGAAATTATCATCGACAGGGTCTTCGCAGGAGGCATCTAAACTTTCGCTTGCTTGACGCGTGTCGAGATTGACGATCCGCAAACTATCAATGCCCATGATCGCAAAGGCATTGCTACATTCATCATTAGTGATGGGGGGAAAAGCTTGAATCTCGATTTGATCGGCATCCGCTTGGCTGGCAATGGCAGCATAGCGCAGGAGGTAGGGAGTCCCATTGCTGAGGCCATCAAAAAAACCATTGCCTGAGAAGCAGGCCAGCTCGCTACCGCCACAGCTATCAAAAAGCGCTAGCTTATTGAAGCCAAACACCTGACTGATCTGCAATTTGCCATCAAAGGGCATCGTGAAGCGATACCAAAGGTCAAGGTTTTCGTCGGCAGTATTTTCGCAGCTTGCGTCTAGACTTTCGGTGGCTTCGCGAGTATCCAAAGAGATGGATTGGGGACTGGCGAGATTGCTGAGATTGATGGCGTTGCTGCAGGCATCATTGACAGCTACTGGGAAAGCTTGGAGGGTAATCTGATCGGTATTGGCTTGAGCCGCAATGGCCGCGTAACGCAGCGCATAAGTATGGCCAGCGCTAAGGCCATAGAAAAACCCATTGCCGACTTGGCAGCCTAGCTCAGCCCCTCCGCAACTATCATAAAGCGAAATGCGATTGAAGCCAAAGACCCCGCTAAAGCCAAACTTACCATCAAAAGGCATGCTAAATTGATACCAAAGGTCAACATTGTCATCAGCGGCATTTTCGCAACTAGCATCTAAGCTTTCGGTCGCACCACTGGTATCCAAGCTGATACTTTGAGGACTGCTCAGATTGCTGATTGGGAGGGCATTGCTGCATTCGTCATGGGCGGGCACACTAAATGCCTGCACATAAAAAGTCTGATTAGAAGCGTTCTGCGAAGCAGAGGCATAGCGCAAAATATAGCTACTCCCTCCGAGCAGGTTTTCGATAAAACCATTGCCGCCTATACAAGCGAGCTCAGTACCCCCACATTGATCGTAAAGCGCAATTTTTTTTACCACCGAAATGCCCGACACTTTGAGTTTACCGTCAAAGGGCATGGTGATGCTATACCAAAGGTCGAGATTGTTATCGCCGCTATTTTCGCAGGAGGCATCTAGGCTTTCCTCCGCCCCCCGATTGTCGAGCAGTACGCTTTGGATGCTGGCGATATTGGGGATCGCAATGGCATCGACGCAATCATCATTGCTAGGTTGGTTGAAAGCTTGGATATAAAAAGTATTACTCGCAGCGCTAAGAGAAGCAGAAGCATACCGCAAAAGGTAGGTATTGCCCCCCATCAAATTTTCAAAAAATCCTGCTCCTCCCAGACAGCCGATTTCAGTGCCGCCACATTGATCGTAGAGAGCGGTTTTGATGATGACTGAAATACCTGAAAGCTTGATTTTACCGTCAAAAGGCATCACAAAGCTGTACCAAAGGTCGAGATTGTCATTGGCCGCGCTCTCACAGGAGGCATCTAGTTCTTCAAGCGCTCCCCGGTTGTCGAGTACGATGGTTTGCAAAGTATCAATACTCAGGATCGGGATGGCATTGACACAATCATCATTTGCCGGAGGTGTAAAAGCCTGGATAAAGACATTTTTGACCGCTGCATATTGAGAGGCCGTACCCAATCGGAGGAGATAAGTATTACCGCCCGTCAAGCCATTGAGAAAACCATTGCCAGAGACACAGCCCAATTCTGTCCCGCTACACTGATCGAAGAGGACCGATTTGATTACGACCGAAATCCCTGAGACTTTGATTTTGCCGTCAAAGGGCATCACAAAGCTATACCAAAGGTCGAGATTGTCATGGGAGGCGGTTTCGCAGGAGGCATCAAGACTTTCAGTGGCAGTGGTAAAATCAATGGTGAGCATCTGTAAAGTCTGCACATTGCTGATCACCGCGGCATTGTTGCAGGCATCATTGGGGGCTTGGGCTGATAATTGGCAAAAAGCAGCACAGAGTAAAACAAAAAGGGGCAGGCGTTTCATGTTTAGCAGGCTTGGTCTGAAAAGAGACAAACTAGCTTTTGGGCTTAGCATTGGCGTCACCCTATGGGGTGATTTTGGGGCGATCTTGTTTTTGTTTACTGCTTCGCAGAACGCTTCTCTCCTTCTTGCTTAATCGGAAAATTGAGGCGGCGCAAAATGTTGCGTCGCTACGGGATTTGCTATTAACTCGCCAAAATCACTCGATAGGGTGACGGAGGGCTAAGAGGGCGATTGGATATTTGCCTTTCAATCAAACTCAAAACCCAAATTCATGAAAAGCCTCAAAAATCATCTCTCAGCGATCATGCTGATGCTCATGTTTGCGCTCACTTTGATCGCCTGTAAGCCAGAGGAAGCCGCCCCCTGTGAGGGGCTCGTCTGTCAAAACGGTGGTACACTAGTCGATTGTGCCTGTGATTGCCCCAGCAATTATTATGGTGAGGAGTGCCAGACCTACAACAATGCTTGTGCGGACTATAGCTGTCCCAGCGGCCAAAAACCCAATCCAGATAAGGATTGCCAGTGCGAATAGGTACTTGACAAGTATGTAGACGGAAGTACTAAGACAATAGAAAGCGCTTGAAGCAATTCGTCTCTCCTTATCCTTTTGTCTTCGCTACCATCCCGATTCATCGCATGGGCGTCAAGCTAAGCGGGAGTTCATTGATTTCTGCTTCGCAGAACGCTTATCCTTTTCCTCCCCCTTTTAGCATAGACAAATCGGCCCTAAAGCCTCCTGAAGGGCGCTTGTCAACAGTCTATATACTTAATACTTTACTCTTACTACCCAAATCTACAAGCAAAAAATCATGAAATGCAGCACTATACTAAGGCCCATGCTTTGGGCCTTCTTTTTGATCACGTCCCCCTTGTTTGGCAACAATATCCAAGTGGACCATGTCCGATTAGCAGAGCAAAATACTGCGAGTCAGTTTACCAAAATCACCTTCAACCTTAGTTGGGAAAATTCATGGCGCTATGATAGCGGCCCCGCCAATTGGGATGCTGCTTGGGTATTTGCCAAGTTTCGCATCAACAATGGTGCTTGGCAGCATGCCAGTATCAACTATGTCAATGGCAGTGCGCTTTCCGATGGCCATACAGAGCCAGTAGATGCGACCATCACTACTCCTGCCGATGGCAGGGGGGTATTTATCTATCGCGCAAATGTAGGAGATGGGGATATTGATTGGCGAGATATCCAGCTGCGATGGAACTATGGGGCCGATGGGGTGGGCAATAATGCTTTTGTTGATGTAGAAGTCTTTGCCATTGAAATGGTCTATGTACCTCAAGGCGCTTTTGCCCTTGGCGGCGGGAATGGCAGCGAAGTGGGGAAGCTTTTTGCCTATACAGGCGCGCTCAATTCGACCTCGCCTTATTTAGTCAATTCTGAAGCCCTGATTTCTGTTGGGACCAGCAATGGCGATATCTATTATCCTTCGCCAGTTACGGATGCAGCGGGCGATCAATTGGGGCCGATACCGGCAGCCTTTCCCAAAGGCTATGAGGCTTTTTACTGCATGAAATATGAAGTCAGCCAAGAGCAATGGACCGCTTTTTTCAATCTCCTTACGCTCACGCAGCAGCAAGCCAACGATATCACCGACAATGACCATAGAGGTCCTAACAGTATTGACCGCAACAGCTTGGACTGGGACGGGCAATATGGCGCCACTACCCAAAACCCCACTACTCCGCTTTCTTTTCCGCTTTGGGGCGAAATCTTGGCCTATATGGATTGGGCCGGTTTGCGGCCGATAACGGAGTTTGAATTTGTCAAGGCTTGTCGAGGCCCCTTACTGCCCGTAGTCGAAGGCTACGCCTGGGGTACCGCCAATATCATCGATCCGACTTTGCTCTATGACTTAGTCAATAAAAATACCGAAGCGGAGCTGCTCAGCAATCATGCCAGCGGCATCGGCAACGCCAATTGGATCAACTCAGCCATCATTGAAAATGGGCCCTATCGCACGGGTATTTTTGCAGCGAGCGCCAGTGAACAAGGACGGCGAGAAGACGCAGGCGCTAGCTATTATGGTATCATGGAGATGTCTGGCAATCTCAGCGAAATGGCCGTGAGCATAGGCTCTCCTCAAGGACGGGCGTATATCGGCAATCATGGCGATGGCTTATTGCTCAGTACAGGGGAAGCTGATGTAGCCGGATGGCCTCCCGCCACAGGTGAAGGGGGCGGATTGTTTGGAGGCTCTTGGTTTAGTGTGCCCGAATCACTGTGGATCAATGATCGACGCGATGCCACCGCCGGCAATGTCGGCTATTTCAATGATGTCGGATTTCGTGCTGTGCGTACTGCGCCCTAGCTCAATCCCAAACTGCTGCGCCCTATCTGGGCATTTATTTCGTTCACGATGCTTAATCCCAGCGTTCGGCGAAGAGCCGTAATCTCAAAAAACTAAAAACATGAAAATCACTCCCCAATATGCTTGGCCTATCTGGCTCGTCTTATGGATGATGCCGGCCTTATTGCCAGCCAACAATATCAAAGTGAGCGAGCTAACTCTCACAAACACCAATCTTGCCAATCAATACACCCAAGTATCCTTTGACCTCAGTTGGGAAAACTCCTGGCGGCTGAGTTTTGGTGCCGCCAACTGGGATGCCGCCTGGGTCTTTGTCAAGTTTCGCAGCTTCAATGGCCCTTGGCAGCACGCGACCCTCAACTATGTCAATGGATCAGCCTCCTCAGACGGCCATACGCAGCCTAGTGGGGCCATCATCAATACCGTTCCCGATGCCAAAGGCGTATTTATCTATCGAGACGCCGATGGGACGGGTGATGTGGATTGGCAAGGCGTACAGCTTCGCTGGAACTATGGCCTAGACGGGCTCAGTAGCAATAGTATGCTAGAGGTGAAAGTATTTGCGATCGAGATGGTCTATGTGCCCCAAGGGCCTTATCCGCTAGGAGGTGGCAATGGAACAGAGACTGGCAAAATCTATCAGTTTGCGGGTTTGGGACAAGACAATCCCTATCCGATCACTTCCGAAAACGCCATTGCCGTAGGCATCAATGCCGGTAATTTGTTTTACAATGCCCCGGCTAGCGCGAATGCTGGAGACCAGTTAGGCCCTATTCCTGCCGCCTTTCCTAAGGGCTATGAGTCCTTTTACTGTATGAAATATGAAGTCAGTCAGCAGCAATGGATTGACTTTTTTAATCTCCTTACCCCTATTCAACAAACCAACAATGATCTCACCGATTTGGCCCACAGAGGCCCCAATGCCATCGATCGAAACGAAATCCAATGGAAGGGTACTGGGGGCGCCACCACCGCCAATCCAGATGTGCCCGTGAGCTTTCCTTTGTGGGGCGAGGTCTTGGCTTATTGCGATTGGGCGGGTTTGCGACCGATGACAGAGCTTGAGTTTGTCAAAGCTTGTCGGGGACCTCAAGCGCCCGTGGCGAACGCTTATGCTTGGGGTAGTACCAATATTATCAATGCTAGCTTGGATTATAATTTGAGCTTTGAAGGCGCCGCCAATGAAATCATCAGCAATCCCGTCTCCAATACTGGCAATGCCAATTGGATCAATTCTAGCACCTTTGACGATGGCCCTTATCGCTGTGGGATTTTTGCGGCGAGCAATACCCCTCAAAGAGAAGATGTGGGCGCAAGCTATTATGGGATCATGGAAATGAGCGGCAATCTCAGCGAAATGGTCATTAGCATCGGTACGCCAGCAGGGAGATCCTTTCAGGGAACGCATGGTGACGGCGCCCTCGATAGTGCAGGAGAAGCAGATGCTAGTACTTGGCCGCCCATCACGGGGGAAGGAGGCGGACTGATGGGAGGCTCTTGGTTTAGCGCCCCCGAACAACTCCAAATCAATGACCGAGCTGCCGCTACTCAAGGCAATCTAGGCTATTTTAATGATGTGGGATTTCGTTGTGTGCGTACCGCCCCTTAAGCTAATTGATGATGAAAAATCGAATTTTACTTTTTACCATTATGCTTTTGCTCGGCTTTTGTCCGATAGGGCTGCAGGCTCAGTTAAAAGGGGGGGAGGGAGATGGATATGCCGCTAGCAGTTTTGTGGGTTTGCTCAATGGTGACTCACTCAAGGGCTACACCTCCGGAGGCCAAGGCGATGGCTTTGGGCACAGTCGCAGAGGTGGTTTTTTGCAGGGACCAGGTATCAGTGATCCATTGCAAGGGGGAGAAGGCGATGGCTTTAGCACAGACGATTTTGTGGGGCTATTGAGTGGACTCTCTACGAGAACGATGTTCTCAAGCGGTGATGGCGATGGTTTTGCGCATGCCCGCAGCACCGGATTTTTGCAAGGCGTAGCTTTTCCGATTGAGCTGCTCTCTTTTGAAGCTGCACTCGAAAACGACTGGGTATATCTCCGATGGATTACCGCCTCAGAGCAAAACCACGATTACTTTACCATCGAGCGTAGTAAGGATGGCAATACCTTTGATGCTTTGGTGCAGGTCCCTGGCTCGGGAACGTCTCTCTCCCCCCAGACTTACCAAAGCATCGATCGCACCCCCCTCCAAGGCTATTCCTACTACCGCTTAAAATCCACCGACCTTGATGGCAGTATTACTTACTCTAAGCTAGTGGCGATACAGCTCAAAGCAGAAAGCAGCTGGAAAATAAAAGCTTTTCCCAATCCCAATACTGGCGAAAAGCTCAGCCTACAACTAAGCGGAATGGAGGCCAATAAAGCTTTGCAACTTGAATTGATCGATGTCCGCGGCCGGACTGTCTATCAGCAAAGGATCAGTCCGACGGCTGCAGATTATCAGACAGAGCTCGTTTTTACGCAGGCGCTTCCCCAAGGCGGCTATTTGCTGCGCCTCAGTTCAGACGATCAGCAAATGAGTAAGTTGATACTCGTTCGCTAAAGCCCCAAAATGCAGGAAAGGCCAGTAAGAGTACTGACCTTTCCACTTTTATAGACGTGACGTTTCTCCAAAATTATATTGCCAGCTTCGGCATGCAAGGAGCGATGATTTTGTAGCTTCGGCTTGTAAGTCGAAGCTACCGCATCAATGTAACCGTGCCCTGCAAGCGGAAGGGTTGACCCGTGTTAAATACTCCTTCGGCTACCCAAACGTAGACTCCTTCCTGGGAAGGCACGCCTTGATAGCTGCCATCCCAAGCGTCGTTGATATTTTGGGCTTCAAACAACTGTAAGCCCCAACGATTGTAAATCCGTAACTGGAAAGTCTCCACATATTGACCTTGCAGATAGAAGGTCTCATTGGTGCCATCGAGATTGGGGCTAAAGGCGTTGGGCGCAAACAGTCTGGGTCTGACTGCGATACAAGCGGTATTAGATACGCTTCGCGCAACGTTCCCCCCGCGCTCATAAGCCACTATTCGATAACAATATTCTCCTTGATCCAAGAACACATCCGGATCGATAAATTCTGTAACATCGCCTGGGACGATCTGACGAATCACCCATTGTTGACTCGACTCATCAAAGAGTTGTATTTCATAGTAATCAACTCCCTCAGCCCAAAGTTGATAGGGAGTCCAGCGAAGCTGATTGTCGGCGCCTAGGGTATCAATCTCTAGATGGATACTGGTGCCAATATTGGTGTAAGGCGAACTGAAGCCACAGCTGTCGCGCGCAAAGAGGCGATACCAATAAGGCCGTTCTTTGACCTGAACGGCGGTATCTATAAAGGTCGTTACGCTCGCGTCAAAAGTCTGGATAGCGGCCCAGTTTTGCCCTTGATCGCTGCTCTTTTCGAGGAAAATCCCTTCGAGATCACTCACCACAAAGCCTTTCCAATCTATCTGTACATAGCGATCTTGTTCGACGCTGACGCGGACGAGATCATTGCTTTCGGTGATGCCTGATTTTTGGTTGACTGCGCTCGTGCTATCACTCCAACTTACTTGCAAAGGCTCAAAGCCCACGGCTGCAATCCGATAAGTATAGCTATTGAAGCAGTTGGTTGCTGTATCGATATAATTGGTACGTAAGCCCGGCACCGCGTCTAAGTAAACCGCCTGATTGGGATCGTAATTGTCTACTCTATAGATTTCATAAGCATCGACATCCCAACCGACATAAGGGTTCCAGCTGACTGCAATTTGATCGGGCAATGGAGTGGCGGTGGCTTCGATGGTACAATGCGTGTCTGCGAGATTGAAGACTGATTCTGAACCACAGTAATTGACCGTAGTGACACGATAACAATAAGAGTCGTTTCGGGTGTCAAGGCCGCCAATCATGAAGCCTAGATCGTAGTAAAGGGTGTCGGCCGCCGTCGGCGAACGATAGATCTCCTGCCAATTACCGGAACCCGAAGGCGTTTCTCGATAAAGGATATATGCTGAAAACTCGTCGCTATTGTCTGCTTCCCAAACGATACGCACCTCATTGTCGCTTTCGACGCTCACGAGATGAACGTTCGGCGAAGCCGGCAAATCTACCCCAAAAACCTGCACCAAATCGGGCTTAGTGATGGTATCGGCACAACCCAAAGAATCAGTGATGATGAGTTGTACATCATAAGAACCGGTATCGGTATAGGTATGGATGATCGGTATACCAAGCCCAGAATTGCCATCGCCAAAGTCCCAAGTGTAGCTAGCAATACCAAATGGACTCGTTGCGGCAGCGCTAAAGGTCGCATCCAATGGCGGACAGTCTTGGATATAATTGACTGTAAAGTCGCCGCTTGGCTGCTGTAAATTGATATAGTTGGGCCGCGTCAAAGAATCTTGACAGCCGTTGCCATCGGTGATAGTAAGTTTGACCGTATAGGAGCCGGTATTGGCGTAGGTGTGGACGGGATTCTGCAGGGCAGAACTATTGCCATCGCCAAAGTCCCAGACCCAATCTACTGGATTGGGCGCCGAAAGATCCGTGAATAACAATACCGCTGGCGCACATCCCACCGTATCACTCACACTAAAGCTGGCGGTCGGTAGCTCAAAGATTTCTATGTCTTGAGTGGTGGAGTCCACGCAGCCATTGTTGTCGGTCAGGCGTAGCCGAACGCTAAACACTCCAGTTTGGGTGAAGACATGACTTGGATTGACGGTAAAAGAGGTCGCCCCATCGCCAAAGTTCCACTCCCAGTTTTGAATCCCTACAATACTCGAAGAGGCATCAAAGAAGTTGACCGCCAATGGCAAACAACCGACTGTATCTGAAGACGTGAAATCTGGCGTCGGCGGACTGAAGACCGTAATGGTATCGACTTTGGTTTCGGTTTCCTCGCAGCCCAGCAAATTAGTTACTGTCAGACTCACTGTAAATAGGCCCGGCGTGGTATAAATATGCGTTGGTTGGGTGAGGTTGGAAGTATTACCATCACCAAAGTCCCATAGCCAGCCGGTCAAAGTGGTATCAGCAATGGAGAGGTCTCCAAAGCTAACGGTCAAGCCCGGACAATCTGCGTTTTGATCGAGAGAGAAGTCAGCCGTAGGCTGGGTGACTGTGATATAGTCAGGTCTCAATAGGGTATCTATACAGCCGTTTTCGTCAAAAGCGACGAGACTTACGCTATAGGTCCCCACTGCATTATAGCTGTGCTGTGGATTTTGCTGATTGGAGGTATTACCATCGCCAAAGTCCCAAAACCAATTGATGATATTGCTACTGCCTAGCGAGATGTCTTGAAAGTCGACTGTATCGCTCAAACAGAGGATTTGACTAGAAGCTAAGAAGTTGGCTTGTGGTGGCCCAAATACTTCAACCGTATCGAGAAAGCTTGCTTCACAGCCCAAAGCATCAACCACATGGAGGCTCACCGGATAAATCCCAGGATTGTTAAAGGTATAATTGTTATTGGGAAAACTCGAGCTATCACCCGTGCCGAAGTCATAAGTCCAAGTGGTGATGATACCATTGGCGGAGGTAGAAGCATTTTGAAACTGTGCTACAAAAGGACTACAGCCTGCACTATCAGGGAGGATATAATTGGCTTCGGGTAGCGGTAAAACCTCTATCGTATCCGTACGAATGATGGTGGCAGTACAGCCAAACAAATCCGTAATCGTAAGACTTACGTCATAAAAGCCCGTGTCCGCATAAACATGCGTAGGATTAGGACCGGAGCCGCCTGTACCATCACCAAAGGTCCAAACCCAGCTCACAATACTCGTATCAGCGACCGAAAGATCATTGAAGCTAAAGCTAAAGCCGGGACAAGCCGCAGCTGTATTGATCCCGAAATCAGCTAGCGGTTGGGTGAGATTGATATGTTGAAACTTGGTCAAGCTGTCGGTACAACCATTATTGTCGCTTACCACTAGCTGGACATCATAATTACCGTTGTTGAGGTAGGTATGAATAGGGCTTTGCTGGGTGGAAGTATTGCCATCGCCAAAGTCCCAAGCCCAAGTAGCGATACTCGTACTGCCGGTACTGAGGTCCACGAAAGAGACGGTCTTACTGGCACAACCACTGGTATCACTCGCTGCAAACTCAACACTAGGCCCATCATTGACGACTAGAGTATAAGTTGCGCTATCGACGCAAGCTTGAGCATCTGTTACGGTAAGGTTGATCTGATAAACGCCAGCGGTATTGTAGGCTTGCGTACTGGTCGGGAAGATAGAGGTATTGCCATTGCCAAAGTCCCAATCCCAGGCGGTGATATTGAGCGCACTAGTGGAGCTGTCGGCAAATGAAACCACAAAAGGCAAACATCCGACCGTGTCTGAAAGATAGATCTGAGCGTTCGGCGCAGGCAAAATCGTAATGGCGGCACTTTGTACCTCAGTATCTTCACAACCGACTGCATCGGTGATCGTTAGCGTTACATTATAGCTGCCCGCTGCGCTGTAAAAGTGATTGGGATTCGCGCCTGTCGCAGTATTGCCATCACCAAAGTCCCAAGCCCAGTTAGTGATCGTAGTATCAGCCGTAGAGGCGTCAAAAAAGTCGACCTGAGCCCCAGGGCAGCTATTGAGGGTCGAAAGACTAAAGTTTGCTTGCGGGCCATTGAGATTGACCGCGCTAGGCTGGCTGATGGTATCTTGGCAGCCATTGATATCGGTGACCGTGAGCGTTACCGTGAATATGCCATTATTGTTGTAGCTATGGGTGGGGAACTGCTGATTTGAATTATTGCCATCACCAAAATCCCAATTCCACGCAATCGGAGGATTGACACCATTGCTTTGATCGACAAAACTCACGGGCGTACTACTACAACCAATGCCATTGAGTACATTGAAGTTGGCCGTTACCGTAGGGAATACCTCGACCGACTCTTGAACCGTATCCGTACAGCCAAAGGCATCGATCACTATCAAACTCACAGGATAAGTACCGGGACCCGGATAGAGGGTCGTTGCATTGGCGGTATTGGCAGTATTGCCGTTGCCAAAGTCATATTGATAGCTCACGATAGGACTAGCTCCGCTCAACGATTGGTTGAGGACACTGAGATTGCCGGGCATACAGATCGAGTCCAGTGCCTGGAACGCAGCCACCGGTGCTTGGTAAACCGTTACATGTTGCGGATCTATGAGGGTATCGGCACAGCCGAACACATCCTCTATGATCAAGGTGACATTGTAGATGCCGACACTATCATATAGGTGGGTAGGGTTTTGGATCGTCGCGCTATCGCCATCGCCAAATGCCCACGTCCAATTTGCAATCGGGAAGCTACTGACCACATTGGGGCTAAAGTCTACCGTTTGGGTTGGGCAATCTGGGCTAGCGTTTGAAGTGAAGTTAGCTGTAGGGCGTAGCAAGTCAACTAAATCCGTTTGCGTCATGCTAGCACTACAACCGTGTACATCAACCACTGTCAGACTGACATCATAGGAGCCATCATTGGTGTAGGTATGAATCGGATTGGTTTGGGTGGAGGTGTTGCCATCGCCAAAGTCCCAAAACCAATTTGATATTGCACTGGTACCTCCTGCAAGACTAACAAACTGTACATCTCTTGGCGCACAACCTACGGTTGGAGCAGCAGTAAAATCTACAGTCGGAAGATCTCTCACCGTGATCGTACTGAAAGCACTGTCTTGACAGCCAGCAGCATCTGTAATCAACAGTTTGACTGAATAGCTGCCGGCGGTATTGAAAGAGTGAAAAGGAAATTGCTGAGTCGAGATCCCACCATCGCCAAAATCCCAGATGTAGCTCAAATTAGTGGAGGCTACTGAGGTATTGGCAAATAGCACTTGTAAAGGCAGGCAGCCATCTGTGGCCGAGGGCGTAAATATCGCTTGCGGAGGAGTACTGACGAGGACCGGTGCGGCCGCACTGATACTATCGACACAGCCATTGGCATCGGTCGCGATCAGTGTCGGCACATAGAGTCCGGGGGTGCTATATACATGCAATGGATCCGTAGCCGCGGCATTTGTGCCATCGCCAAACTTCCATTCGTAACTGACAATAGGGATTGCACTCGTAGAGGCATTGCTAAATTGGACCGGATCGCCTATGCAAAGGGTGTCTTGACTGGTCAAGAAAGCCGGATTTGGGCCTCCTAGGCTGACTACGCTATCTGGCCCCGGTATTGCGACTACACAGCCTGCAGTATCTTGGATCAGCAGAAGCGGGAAAGCTACGGTGTCCTGTGTATAAGTGTGAGTGGTCGTCTGGCCAAAGCCTAAGGCGCCATCACCAAAGTCCCAGGTCCAACTAATGGCGCTATCAGTACTGGCGGTGAAGGTTACGTCGAGCGGACTACAGCCCGTAATCGGCCCCATCGAAAAGCTGCCACTTGGACCTGATAAATTGACTAGATCAGGCATCGTCAGCGTATCGCTACAGCCTTGATCGGTCGTAACCACGAGGGTTACATCAAAGTCGCCGGGTATATTGTAGATTTTGCTGGGATTTGCTAAGGTAGAAGTGCTTCCGTCCCCAAAGTCCCATAACCAATTCGTAACGGTTGGACTTGAGAGATCCGTAAAATTGACGGTCAGGGGAGGACAGGCTTGCTGCGTAGGATTGGCAAAAAAGTTGGCCGCAGGCAGCCCGATGCTCACTAAGTTTTGCTTGATGGTATTGCTGACACAACCGTTGATATCGGTTACGGTCAGGCTTACTGTGTAAGTACCATTGGGGGGGTAGGCATGAACCGGGTTGACGGCGGATGAAGTAGTACCATCGCCAAAATCCCAGAGGTAAGAATTGCCTACACCCGTGGACAGGTTGGTAAAAGCAGTAAGCGCTCCCGGACAGCTGATGGTGTCAGCAGTGCTAAAATCCGCTGTCGGGAAGGTAGGGTTAAGGTAATTGGCAAGCGTTAGGGTATCGACGCAGCCTTGATTGTCTGCTACAACGAGTGAGACATCATAGCTGCCGATTTGATTGTAAGTATAACTAGGATTTTGTGAAAAGGAAGTGCCTCCATCGCCAAAGTCCCAAGACCAGCCAGTGATAAAAGTTCCCGCAGGGAAAGTAGTAGACAGGTCCGTAAAACTCACCGCAAGCGGCGCACAGCCAGTAGTAATATTGGCCTGAAACTGAGCCTGCGGCCCGACGATATCCATCAAGGCAGGCATGATCAGGGTATCTGCACAACCATTGTTGTTGTTGACGATGAGCGTTACGTCAAAGAGGCCAGGAGTGCTATAAGTATGAGTAGGGTTAGCGGCGGTTGAAGTATTACCATCGCCAAAGTCCCAAAAATAGGTATTGGCAAAAGTTGAGTTGTTGGTAAAGTTTACCGGGAGACCGACACAGCCATTATTGGCGCTGGCGGTAAAGTTGGCTGTAGGCGGAAAAATATCGAGGGTCTGTGAAAATTGATCGGTACAGCCAGTAGAATCATTGATCACAGTAAGCGTTATGGTATAGCTACCGAGCCCAGTATAAGTGTGGACAGGGTTTTGAACACTATCCGTACTGCCGTCGCCAAAGTCCCATAACCAGCGCTGGGGTTCTACTGATTGATCGACAAAGTTGACCGTCAAGGGGACGGTACAGCCATTGTTAGGAGTGAAGGCAAAGTCGGCGAGTGGACTCAGTACTTCAATATAATCGGTACGGATAAGCGTATCATAGCAACCAAAGTGGCCTACGATGAGGGTGACATCAAAGAAGCCGGTGTCGACATAGGAATGAGTGGGATTAGGACCCATGCCCATCGTGCCATCGCCAAAGAACCAGATAAATTCATTGCCAATGCTGCTCAAGTCTTGAAAAGAGACAATGTCTTCGGCACAGACTGCTTGTGGATTGCCGGTGAAGTTGACCACCGGCTTTTGGCCTGCCTGTATGAAAGAAAATACCGCTGTATCACGACAGCCTCCCACAGTTTGGACGATTAGGCTGACATCATATTGGCCGGCATTGGTATAGGTATGAGTGGGGTTGGGGAGGAAGGAGGTGCCTCCATCGCCAAAATCCCAAACATAGGCATTGATACTATCGAAGAGGGTGGTACTTAGATCGAGAAAATCAACATTGAGCGGCAAACAACCTGCGACAGTGTCGGGTACAAAGTCCGCGATTGGCGCAATGATCTGTACATAATTGGGCTGCAGCAAGCTGTCTGAGCAACCAAAACCATTGGTCACAACGAGACTGACATCGTACAAGCCCAGATTGGTATAAACATGAGACGGACTGGGAGCAGTGGCAGTATTGCCATCGCCAAAATCCCAGGCCCAATTGACCACATCTGCGGAAGAAGCATCCGTAAAGTTGACAATTAATGGCGCTTGGCAATCAGTAGGATCACTACTGCTAAAAGAAGCGTTCGGCGAAGGCTGAACCTCCACATAAGCTGTCCGCACTAAGGTGTCTGTACAACTAGCACCACTAATCGCTACCAAACTCACCGTATAAGTACCGGGAGTGGTGTAGGCGTGTGTGGGATTGGGGCCGGTGAAGGTAGTACCGTCTCCCAGATCCCACACATAATTTTGAGCGCCTACGGACAGGTTAAAGAAATTTAGGGTCTGCCCAACACAGACCAGGGTGTCTGCCAATGAAAAATTGGCCACAGGTGTTTGAAGTTGGACCGCAAGGGTCTGACTGAGGGTATCCGCGCACCCGTTCGGATCACTCAGTATGAGCATAACAGGGTAGGTGCCTGGAGTAGCATAAATGTGAGTAGGATTGACTTGACCAGAAAAACTGCCATCGCCAAAATCCCAGCTGTAATTGTAGCTACCCGCAGGACTTATAACAGGGTTAAAAGAATAAGCATACGGCAGCTGACAAGGATTGGTAGCTGTGGCCGTAAAACTAAGGCTAGGGGGATCACTCGCGACTACGTGATCAGGTAATGATAAAGTAGAAGAACAGCCATTTGCATCGGTCGCGACCAGTGTTAGATCATAAGAACCAGCACTAGCATACGTATGGGTTGGGTTTTGTTGCGAAGAGAGGTTGCCGTCGCCAAAGTCCCAGCTCCATGCATTGATGGGAGCGTCGCCTGGCGTACTTAGATCGGCAAAATTCACCGTGAGGGGTGCACAGCCACCAGTAGGCGTAGCACTAAAATTGACCACAGGGTCAGCAAAGACGGTGATATAGGCAGTCTTAGCCTCAGTGTCGGTATTGAAACCGTCGGAGACCGTCAGACTCACGGTATACGTACCGGGATTGACGTAGATCACACCGGGATTTGTCAAGGTAGATGTATTACCATTGCCAAAATCCCAAAAGTATGAATTGACGGGCCCAGTGACATTACTAAAAAACTGGACTGTCAACGGACTACAACCCGCTTGGGTGGTAGACATAAAATCTGCCGATACTTGGGCAGAGGTTTTGGTAGCAAAGAAGGCGAAAATCAGGATCCAACAGCTTACGATTCCATATCGGAAACGTGCGCGTTCGTATAGCATTCTACGTTAGAATAAAGCGTTAAGGTGTTCGCTATTGGATTTTAATACCCCGCTGCGGACTGTGCCGCAGACATGTAAGACCTTACAAAGACCGTGAAAATTTCGCGCTGCCAAAAATCTCCGCTTGTAATAATTTGTACCCTTTTGGTAGGAATTTGTGCGCGAACTGGCCATATAAGTGCATAGGCAATCATTCAGTTGGATGAAATATATGAGTTTGGGAAGGTAAGAATTCCTACAATTTGTGATAAAAGGGGGCCTAATGCGATAAGGGGCTTGTCCATACATTAGGACAGGGGTGCAGCATTATGATGAAAGGTTTTGGGGGAAAGTGTAGAAAAAGGGGGAGAATAATAATCGCTTGCGCTAAGGCCAGCGATCTACACTTACGGCATGATGGAGTATTTCGGCAACAAGAATGATTTCTAGCTCCCCTACAATCTTGCTTGACAGGGATTAAGTATTAAGACATTAGTATTTAGTATAAAGAGCGTTATGAATCGACATGCCAAAGTTCTCAAGGCCGTTTTGGGTTGTATTCCATACTCCCACCCCCGTGTTTGAGATCGTATAGGTGCCAAGCTAAGGGGTTTTGCTTCGCAGAACGCTTATCAGTAGCCGCCAACGGCTTTACTTTGAATCCCCTCGGGGCTGAGTCCTCAAATCGGGATTCAGATTAGTCTCATTATACATACAATTTGACCTTTATGGGATTTCTCCTCGCCCGATTGGGCTCTCTCGAAAAACGTTCTGCGAAGCAGAAACCAACGAGTTTCCCCTTAGCTTGACGCAAACGCCATCGGTTTTATCTCAGTACTCAAAATTTCACTCCGCTAGTGTCTTCAAGTCGAGCAATGATGCCCCAGCCATAGAAATAATTGCTAAGACCGATGATAATTTCATTTTTTCCTGGCTGCAAAGGGACCTGAAAGGAGGCGTTTTCAAGGCTACAACGGCCGAGGGGCTCTTTCATGCCAGCAGAGCCATAGTAGTTTTTGTCTACATGAAGCGGACTGCCATTGATAAAAACCCAAACTTCATCACGGAAGCCAAGTCGCATCAGTTTTTCCTGAGCGCTTTCGGATTCGAGGCTAGTTTTGAGCCAAACAATACGTCGTTGCCCATCATCCGTGGCGCCAAAGGGCTGAGTCAGGTTGAGCAAGGCTCGAGGACCTGCTTCAATGGCTTGCCATTTGGTATCGGCATTGAGCAAAGTGGAATCAATGGCTACGCCTGGATTAAAACGAATTCCCATCATCACGTCTCGCCCAAAAGGAAGGTCAATAGGTTCGCTCACTTCCCATTTACGGAGGTAGCGGGGATCATTGCTACTAGGATCCAATCCAGGCAGGTCGGGCAGATCACCGATCTCCTTGGGCCGCAGCACCATATTGGCATAAATGACATTGCCAGATAAGGAAATGCCTCCTGATTGAGTGATGCCTTCCAGCATGGGGACCCGCAGGGCCGGACGCTCCATATCGTTGACATAGGCATGGAGTTGATGCTCGGAAATAACCAGCTTAACGTGGTTCCACTGTCCCTCCCTAATGGTAGCACCGGCCTGATATTCGTCCGTCACGTCCCAAAGGTTGACGCCATCAATCACCGCTGCATATTGGGTAGTAGTGCGGCGCAAAGGATCAGGCTTACCAAAGTGTCGCAAATAAAACACCTCAGAATTGAGCGTATCCGGTCCAATCCTAAAATTAATCCCAGGAAAGCCATTCCCGACCAACTCTACGTCAAACTCTATGGTCCCCGTCGAGAAGCGTTGGTCTTTGAGCATGATATTGAAGAAGCTATTTTCAGCACTTCTGACTGCGCGAGTTGATTTATAATCGATAAACTCAACCTTGCCAAAAGTGGCAACCCAGTGCTTACTGGTCATGGGGATTTCGATAGCCTCGGCTCTCTGAGCAAACACATGGCCAACACAACACAGGAAAAGGCCGCACAATATAGAAGCTCGGATCAGGTGATTCATAATGATCTTGTTTGGTTATTATCAATACATTTGACTGATGAGCAAAGTAGGAAAAAGGGCTTTTCAACCATCGTGTGGGGCTTGTTC
Source organism: Bacteroidota bacterium (assembly GCA_038534415.1). Classification (GTDB taxonomy): domain Bacteria; phylum Bacteroidota; class Bacteroidia; order J057; family J057; genus JBCAWW01. The sequence continues at coordinate 25,950 of JBCAWW010000002.1, forward strand.
AAGTTGGATCAATCCTGTTCAATGGGAAAATTGAAGAAGTTGAACACGTAGAGAGAGAAAGGTGGATCGGGAGAGCAAATTTCGACAACAAATCTTCAAGGCCCTTTTCAATGCCCCAGTGTTTTTTTTAGTTTGGATACCGCTAACACTCTGCATACCACAGCTTCCTCAACGGTTTCAAACTTACCTTATTTACTCCCTATGATCGAGCAACTCGTCGCCCAGATTAACGCTACCCTCAATTGGGGGGCGGTAGATAGCTGGACTAACAAAGATTTTGAGCGATTGAGTGAGCAAATCTGGGCAAAGACTCACAAGCGACTTAGCGTTACCACCCTCAAACGCCTTTGGGGTCGAGCAGAACGAGTATCGCAACCTAGCCAAACTACGCTAGATATTATGGCAGAGTTTGCTGGTTTCAAAAGTTGGCGAGACTTCACCCAACAGCAAGAAGAGGCAAAATCTACTGATGAGTCCCAAGCGAATATCCTGCCTGCTCGCTTTTCTCACTTTGCGCTTTTGGGACTATTAGTGGCGGTGATAGGAGTTGCCTATTTTCTCTGGGATCGGCAGTCGGCAGTCGTATCCGCCCCCCAGGCTGAGGGCTTTTTCTTCCAAAAGACAGTAGTCGCTGACGAAATCCCCAATTCGGTGGTGTTTGCCTATGACGCTTCCATGGCGGCCCCTGAAGCTGTGATCGAGATTCAGCAAGATTGGGACATGCGTAAGCGTATCCCCCTCTATCGCGAAGACAGTATCGCCACTTGTATCTATTACCGCCCCGGTTACTTCAAGGCCAAGTTGGTAGTGGACAGCCAAATTGTCGCCGAAGAGGATGTGCTGATCCGAACCCAAAACTGGCTGGGCGTGGTTGAACAGGATCCAATCCCCATATACCTCCCCAATGAGGTGGTCAATCAAGGTACAGACATTGCCATTACCGCTGAGGCATTGAAAGCATACGATCTTGATCCCATGCAGGAGGATTTGATTACTTGTCTGTACAAAGTCGCAGATTTTGGGCATCTCCGGCGGGGCTTGTCTAAGGTATGCTTCAGTTCCATGGTGAAGCTAAAATCATCGGTGTGGAGATCC
>JBCAWW010000003.1:0-24359 GCA_038534415.1 Bacteroidota bacterium
TCGCTGAGATATCATAAGTCTTATGCAACCAGTCGTAGTTTAAGTTTGTATACTCACGCTTTTTGCGCACGTTGGAAGACATCGGCAAGCTTCTGGACGCTGCTGAAGAACAGTATGGCAAGATTGATTTTGTCCTACACTCTATTGGTATGTCTCCCAACGTGCGCAAAAAGCGTGAGTATACAAACTTAAACTACGACTGGTTGCATAAGACTTATGATATCTCAGCGATGTCATTTCACAAAGTTATGCAAGCTTTATATCAGCGTGATACCATGAATGATTGGGGGTCTATCCTCGGTCTTAGCTATATCGCTGCCCAACGTACTTTTGCTGAATACAATGACATGGCAGAAGCCAAGGCCTTGTTGGAGTCTATTGGCCGAAGCTTTGGGTATCACTTTGGTAAGAAAAATAAAGTCCGCGTAAACACTATCTCGCAATCTCCAACGCCTACCACTGCCGGTACCGGGGTTTCTGGCTTTGACAAGATGCTCAAGTATGGTGATATGATGTCCCCGCTGGGTAACGCCACCGCTGAGGAATGCGCTGATTATTGCTTGATGATGTTCTCTGATTACACCCGCAAAGTAACCATGCAGAATCTCTTCCATGATGGTGGATTTTCTCAAGTGGGTATTGCCGCGGAGCTTCTCGAGCAGCTTTAAAGGAGTATCGAATTTTTGGATTGTTGGGTTTTTGAATTTAGAGGAATTGACCTCGCGCAATTTTTTGCGTCCAAAATTCAAGAACTCAACAATTCTATTATTCAACTATTCTCCATAAGTTGCCTTTAATGAAAAGTCTGATTACCGATCGCCGAGTGCCTGCTCTTCAGGCCCGCCTCGCTGAACTTGCGCGCGACCTACACGAACTGACTATCCATCATCCCATCGATGGTAATGTCGAATCCATTGCTTCTGAACTCAGAGAGCAGGTGCGTGAAAACTTTATGTTCGTGATCGTGGGGGAAGTCAATGCCGGGAAAAGTAGCTTCGTCAATGCCTTAGTAGGAACCGACGTAGCCAAAACCGATGCCGCGATCTGTACTCAGGACGTCCAGAAAATAGTATATGGAGAAGAGCACGAAATCGTGCAAGAACGCGAACACCTCATGCGGGTAAGCGTTCCCGAACCCATCCTCAAAGAAATCACGATTGTGGATACACCCGGTACCAATAGTCGGGTCACTGACCACCAAGAAATCACTACTGATTTCATCCCTCATAGCAACTTAGTCGTATTTGTGTTTTTTGCGGGCAATCCTCATGTAGAATCCGCATGGCAGTTTTTTCGCCATATCAGCAACGAATGGCGCAAAAAGGTGGTATTCGTGCTGACCAAATCTGATATGTTCGCCGAAAGCCCAGAGGAATTGCAGCGTTACCATGAAATGGTCCTCCAATATGCCACAGAAGAAGGCGTAGCGGATCCTAGAGTCTTTGTGGTTTCTGCCAAACGAGAAATGGCAGGCCGTGAGGGAAGTGGTTATGAAGCCTTGCGAGGCTATATCAATCAGGAGGTCCTGGGGACTGCCGCTATGGATAAGATCAAGGATGATCTCCAGACCATCAAAAAATTAGCTGGGGATATTAGCTCTTCATATCAGCAAAGGCAAGATCGCTTTACCAAAGATGCTGCAGTACGTGAAGAAATCCGCTCCATGCTGGTGCAAAACCAAAAGGAAGCCGAAGGGAGTGTGGGACAGTTGGCGCATAGCTTACTCAAAGTATATGATCTCAACACCAAAGAAACCCTCCAGGAGATGGAACAAGGGATTGGCTTCTTTGCCTTGACGGGCAAGAGTATTATGGCCCTGTTTGGTAAGCAAAACTCCCCCAAGGATTGGATGTATGAGCTTAAGGGAGACTTAGAAAAACGTCTCCGCAAGCAGTTTGACCATACGCTTGAAAATGGATTGGGACAAGTGCGTTCCAATATCCAATACATGGCCATTAGCATCCGCGACAAAATCGACGCAATTGAGCATTCGCTTAAGGATAGTAAGACCCTTTTTACCAAACTCGACGAAGAGCGACACACCATCCTTTATCGCCTAAAAGATGAGTTTCGACAGTTTACCGAAAATTCGGAAGCCTTTAGAGGCACCAATGTCTTTGGCGATAAAATCCCAAGCTATACCGAAAATATTGCTTCTGGTGGAGGCCTCGCGGCTATTGGTACGGTGCTAGCGGTGGTCACACAAGGCGTCGTCTTTGACGTAACTGGTGGCTTACTCGCTACTTTAGGCTTTTTGGTGGCGGGTGTTTCGGCCGCTTTGAAACGTCGCAAGATCATGAGGCAAGCCCGGCAAGCCGTCAAAGAAAATCGACTTGCTTTGGAGGAAAAAGTCAACGCGTGGCTGAGTGAGTATATTTCAGACCTTATCGCTCACATAGATAGCCATATGACGGACTTTGATGCTTTCTTAAAACAGGAAGGGGAGACGCTTGCAAAGTATGAGGAGAGGGCAGCTTCGCTGAACGCTAAGGTCGAAGCCTTGCATGGAAAATTAAGTTAAATATTCGAATTAATGGAGTTAGCTTTGTGGCTTGACAAAATTGTAAATCCGCCTTGGATTTTATATATCTAGTAAATTCTATCTGTATATCGGATACGAACCTATGGGGTCTTTGCGAAAGCGAAGATCCTTTTTATATTTTTCGCAATCCTGAACCGTAAATCGACGAAAAGCCTTCAAAAAACCGTTATCTTGTTGTGCTTTTAGATAATTCTGCAGTTTCCTAACTCAATGTCATCTGTTCTGCAAGCTTTGTAACGAGATTTCATGGAACCTGCGAAAGCCTACTTTGACGCCATCGTCAAACAGTACTTACTGCGTTTTCACCAAGTCAAAAGGGGGAAATGGCGTGAGGTAGAAGCCTTATTATATGGCGACCAAGCCTTTGTTGCCTATCAATCCAGAGGAATGCATTTTCGACTGGGGCCTAAGCTATCGACTACCGAGGCTTGGCTCATTGATCGGGCCGATTTGAAAGAGGCTCAACCAATTGAAGAAGATTGGTTTTGGGTGCCTTATCCCCTCAAAGACATTTGGGCTCCGCTCACCGATGCCGCGCTCTGGCATGTCAAAAAAATTGAAATTTGATGAGTTAGAGGATTACTTAGACAGTGCCAATCAAGTGGGCATACAATACTGCTACTTTATCAGTGGGAAAGGTGGAATAGGGGGGAGCTAATGTTTGATTCCTTATCTCTTCCGCTGACGCTAACTCCACATGCAAAGGGTGCGCTTCAAAGCCTGACTCTTTGAACAAGTCCTCATATTGATTGAGCCGCAGTCTGTTTTGAGATTGAAATCGATTTTCAATCCAAGACCATTGGCGTTCCGTGAAACGGAGAAAATGTAAAGGGCTCAGATCGCTGTCTCCATAGCTGTAATGGTCTGCCATATCGATATAGTGACTCAACACCCCGGTGGGCTTGAGCACGCGTTTCATTTCGATTAGGAGGCCCGCTAAGACTTTGATGGGGATATGCTCAAAGGTGTTGTTGGAATGAATGAGATCAAACTGTGCGGCAGGGTAGGGAAGGCTACGGGCATCCCCCACCCAATAATGGATCCCCAAGGCTTCAAGTAATTTGGGAAAGTCATGATGGTGCCTTTGTCTAAGCGCCAATAGTTGCTCCCAGCGCTGATTTTGTAAGCTGGGTAAACGCTGTTTGAGTAGCCCTTTTGCCTGCCATTGTGCGAGGTAGTCCAAGAGTTCCGCGAAGCGGGTCTCCGAAAGATAAGGACTCTGATCGACGGTATGAATCTTCTCAATCCCAGATAGATACATACCCAAAGGTACGACGGGATACCAGCCAGTACCCAGCTCTAAGACAAGTGCTGCTTTGGTCTCAGGTTGAAATTGCTCCCAAGCTTGCAAGTGTTTCGCCACATGACTCAGCCGATCAATGAGAAAATCATCCGATAAGCGTAGGCTCCGCCAAAGGTTTTGCTGTAAAAAATGATGAATCGCACGTCCTCCAGGCAAATAGCTGATGCCTTTCTGGATTCCTGCTTTGAGCCACCATTTCATACTAAACCAATAATGCCTCTAGATCACCCGCATTGAGTGTTTTGTACATATCCTCTTCTACGCTGATGATGTCATCAGAAAGCTGAGCTTTGCGCTGTTGCAGATTGAGAATCTTCTCTTCTATGGTGCCTTCGGTGATGAACTTATAGTAGAAAACGGTACGCTTTTGTCCTATACGGTGAGAGCGGTCAATGGCTTGATTTTCTACGGCAGGATTCCACCAAGGGTCAAGAATGAAGACGTAGTCTGCGGCGGTAAGGTTGAGGCCCACACCACCCGCTTTGAGACTAATCAAAAAGACCTGTATGCTCGGATCATTTTGGAAGGTATCTACTTGCTCCTGGCGATTTTTGGTGCTACCGTCCAGATAGTTGAATTTGATGCCTTCTTTTTCCAAATCATCTCTGAGCAAATGTAGCATTTTTACAAACTGAGAGAAGATCAATACTTTGGAGCGCTTCTTAGATATGACTTGTTTGAGCAAACGCTTTACCTCCAAATATTTGCCTGAGTCTTCGAGCGTATATTTCTCTTTGTCAAGCATTTGTGGGTGAATGGCGATTTGGCGCAGCTTCTGTAAACCAGTCAGAATATTGAGCTTGTTTTTCTTCCAAGCCCCCTGGTTTATCAATTCCATCAAGTAGTTGCGATATTGACTGCGGGTCTCCTGATACCAAGATTCTTGGCCCTCAGTCATCTCACAATAATGTAGTTTTTCGATACGCGGTGGCAGGTCTTTTTCTACCTGCTGCTTTTTCCTCCTGAGTATGAAAGGGTAGATGATTCTTCTCAGCTTCGCAGAACGCTTCGGATCCTTTTCCTTTTCGATGGGACTTACATAAAACTTCTTAAAGAAAGCTTCAGATCCCAATAAGCCAGGATTGAGGAAGGCCATTTGAGACCAGATATCCATGACGGTATTTTCGATAGGAGTACCTGTGAGGGACAATCTGTACTCAGCTACGAGTTTCCGGACTGCTTTAGAGGTTTTGGAGTCTGGATTCTTGATATTTTGACTTTCATCGAGGATGACAAACTTAAACGGATAGTTCTTCAGCATATTGATGTCTTGCCGAACGATACCGTAGGTAGTCAAAATCAAATTGTAGCCGGAAAATATTTGCGGATCTTTTGGGCGATTGATGCCTGTATGGATAAATACGCTCAGATCAGGGGTAAACTTCTTCGCTTCGTTTTGCCAGTTGTGGATGAGTGAGGTGGGCAAAACAATGAGAGAAGGACTGCCTTCTTCTTGATAAGTCTTTTGGAGCAAACTGAGCGTTTGCAGGGTCTTACCCAGTCCCATATCATCAGCAAGGATGCCTCCCATATGATGCTCCTTCATGAAGGTCAGCCAATTGAGACCTTCCTGCTGATAATTGCGCAGAGTGGCTTTGAGCTTCTTGGAGGGCTCAATACTCGGGATGCGATCTAGGCTGGAAAGGTCTTCCAACATCTGTTTGCGACTTTGACCAATCTTTGAGGGGAAGTTGAGCAGCGGAGCTTGGTATTTTTTGATACTCATGGTATCTCCCCCTTCTCTGATTTCAGATACTTCCAATAGGTGGCGATAATCTGAAAACCATTCCTCTGGCAAAATCGCGATGGTGCCATCAGGAAGGTTAAACTCTCTCTTGCCTTTGAGAATATGGTTGCGAAACTTGATGAAGGGTATTTCGAAGGCGCCAATCTTGACCATGGCTTTGATGTCAAACCAATCGCCATCTTCTTCGGTCGCTAGACTCAATTCTGGGCGTACCAACTGCAGTTGGTAGCCATTGTCCTCCTGCAAGATCTCAATCCCCATCTCTTGGACATCCTGGGTATGATTGGAAAGCCAACTTAGGCCTGTCTCTTTGTCGATGAGTTCCCAAGGGGTAAGGCTTTGTGGATTGGGCCTAAGGTCTTCCAAAAAGCCATTTATTTTTTGTTCTACCTTTTCGTCTCGCTTGATTCGATAAAAATTAAATCCATCATCTTCCTTCTTCATAAAGGTCTTGACGGTACCCTTATCGCGCAGCGGAAAGGTGAAATGATCATAGCTTACCTGAGGCAAAAAAGTGAAGCTAGCTTTATTATGCTCTTTGACCATCAGGCTAAACATTGGTTGCGGGGCCATTTCATGGATTGTGAAGCCTTTGGCTTCGATGGGGTAGCGAGCTTCAAGCATCGGAATCAGGAATTTTTTGAAAAACTCCTCTTCATTTGCTTCAGGAATATAGAGTGCTTCTTTTCTTAAAAATGGACGCAGCTTTTTACCGTCTATATCTGGCTCGAAGCGTAGTAGCACCTTATTGTGTACCAACCAACCCGGCTTGTTACATAAGATTAACGAGTCAGAATCTTTAAGGACTAGACGCTCCATGCCGCCCTCAGCCTTTTCATTAGGGGCAAAAACTGTAGGGTAGTAGCGAATAAAGCCTTCCTTTTTCCGGAACTTAAAGCGGATAGTAGCTCTTTGCTCTGGCATTTCAACCTTGCCGGCCTCGGGAGAGGGGTAACCATCGTTACCCATTATATAGATCGCTTTGCCATAAAGTCTTGGCAAAACACTAGCCATCGTTTTTTGAATTTTGCTGATAGCGAGTTTTTCAATCTGCCCTTCAAACTTCTTGGTAAAAAATTCTAAAGGTTTGCGTGGGTCTCCGCCAAATTTTTTGACCAGAGCTTTGGGGCGAATCTCCTCCAATTCTTTGATGAGATCAGCATCGTGTTCCTCTAATCCCTCGGCAAATTGTTTGAGTGTCCCAGGGTGAGCTCCTTGGTGAACTAAGCTCAACATGCCCGCGTTTTCTTCATCGCCGGGCAAAAGTTGAACATAATGAGCCGAGAGCAAAAGGCCCAAGTACTCATGGTGATAGATGGAATAAACTACCCTAAAGGGTATTGCCGCGTCAACTAAGCGCATATTTTTCTAGGTGTGTGTAATTTTGTCAAAACGGCCATTTAGCTTTGGGAAAAACTAAAAGGCAAGGTTCAATTTAGGCAAATCTTTGGAGAAATAGGCTTCACATTAAAGAAAATTCATACAAAGCGAAGGTTTGTTGCAGATGTCAGAATCAGTAACTTGCTCTTACCCAAACCAATATCATAGATGAAAAAAATTATTCTATTCTGCTGCGTTTTATTTGTTGGATTTGAGCTGCAAGCACAAATCACAATTACGGATGCAGATATGCCAAGCCCCGGCAATGTCTTTTATCAAAGTATCCCTGATACCTTGTTGGGTTTAGACCTTAGTCAGACAGGTGCCTCATTTTTCTGGGACTATAGCAATATGACGGCCATCGCTCAAACGACGGATACTTTTATCTCAATCAGTGATGTGCCCTTTGCGATCCGTTTTCAGTTGCCCTTGACGGCCAATGTGGTGCAATATCTACCCACTCCTGATTCTCTCGGTCCTTTTGCTTTAGGAGAAGGCTATCAAATCTATCAAAAAGGCGCAGTCAATTATGAAAACCTAGGTCTAGGGGGAGAGTTAAACGGATTACCTTTGGCCTTTGTCAATAATCCCAGCGATAAGGTCTATTTTTTTCCGCTAAGTTTTGGCGACCAAGACTCCTCTGTCTCTGTCGCGGAATTGAGTGTGCCAAATTTGTTTTTTATCCGACAGGAAAGAAAGCGGATCAATACTGTTGATGGTTGGGGCGATCTGACCACTCCCTTTGGTACCTTTAACACCATCCGAGTAAAGTCCGAGATTTCTGGGCGCGACACCCTTTCTTTTGATACACTAGCAATCGGTTTCGATATACCCACTACCACTGAGTATAAGTGGCTGGGCAATGGCAATGGTGTGCCGCTCCTGCAAATCAATACCAATCGTATTGATAGCCTTGGAGGCAACGAAATCACTACTAGTATCCGCTATCAAGACTCGCTTAGAGTTTTTGGGCCCAACGCCATCCTTGCTCCCCAAGCTGAAAGCTTAAAAATGTATCCCAACCCAGCACAGGAACAAGTGCGTTTGGATTGGGCAAAGCGATTAAGTCCAGGTGCCAGTTTGAAAGTAGTGGATATGCAGGGACGAGTGGTTTACCAAGATGAATTGAATGGGTATAGTGTTCAGCTCATGCTGCACGCTTTCTCCCCAGGCACCTATTTGGTGCAGGTGAAAGATGGAGATAAAATTTATAGCGGTAAACTCCAGATTAGTAATTAGGATGGAGAATAGGATAGCACTACCAGGCTCGCAAAGCTTAGGCTGTTTTAGCTAAGATGAGGCCCTTCTTTACTGCTTAATCATGAGCTCTCTGAACTAAAAAAACATTGGATATTCTTCCGGATCGGCTTCATGCATCATGGCATAAACGGTCTGGAAGATATTTTCTACCTGCGGTTTTGACCAATAATCTCCATCATCTCCGTAGGCTGGGCGATGATGAGTACCGCTGAGCGTTTTGGGCTCTGAGTCGAGATGAAAATATCCCCCTTGTCTTTCTAGTACTTGTTGCATCATAAAGCCTGTTGCTCCACCAGGTACATCTTCGTCCACAAATAAGATTCGGTTGGTCTTTTCCAAAGAACGCCCGATCATAGCATGGGTGTCAAAGGGGAGGAGCGTCCTTACATCGATCACTTCGATCTCAATGCCACAATCAGCCAATTGGGTTGCAGCTTCCATAACAATGCGACAGCAGGCACCATAAGTAACTACACTCATATCGCTTCCCTCTCTGATGATTTCTGGCACCCCCAAGGGTATGGTGATGTCATGCAGATTTGTCGGCACCGCTTCTTTGAGACGATAAGCGTTCAAAACCTCAATGACAATGGCCGGATCATTGCCCTGCAGCAGGGTGTTATAAAAGCCAACGGCCTGAGTCATATTGCGTGGTACTGCGATGTGAATGCCACGCAAGGCGTGGATCATCATGCCCAAAGGAGAACCCGCATGCCAAATACCTTCTAAACGATGTCCACGAGTACGGATAATGGCCGGAGCTGCCTGACCCCCTCTGGTACGATAGTGAAGCGTTGCCAAATCATCAGACAAGGTTTGGAGACCGTAAAGGAGGTAATCTAAGTATTGGATTTCGGCAATGGGTCTAAGACCCCGTTGCGCTAGTCCGATCGCCTGACCAATGATGGTCGCCTCACGAATACCCGTATCCATGATACGCTCAACTCCATGCTTTGCTTGCAGGCCGGCAAATCCTTGATTGACATCGCCTAGTTGGCCTACGTCTTCGCCGAACGCAACCACTTTTGGATTTTGGCTGAAAATATGATCAAAAGCAGTATTTAATATCTCAAAGCCACTTTTTTGACTTGGCTCCGCCGGATATTCAGCTTGGGTCTCGATGACGTGCTGGGGGGATTTCGCTGTTTCGTTGTGGAGGGTAGAACTAAATACTTCCACTCCTTCTGCAAATATCTCTCGACGCCATTGGCGCAATTTTTCGATGCTTGGATGAGACTCATCCCTTACCAACAATAAGGCCCTGTGAGCGGCTACCATAGCTTCTCTCCTTGCGGGCTCAAGGATTTTGCGGAGATGCATGGCAATTGCTTCAAGCTTTTCTTTTTGACTGGAAATATCGGCGATATCAGAAATTATATTGATCAATTCCTGCACCTTCAACTTGATCGGTTCTTGGTATTCCTGCCAAGCTTCATTTTTGAGGCGGCGGACCATCTTCCGATCTTCTTTTTCCCAGTCTAAAAGTTGCTGCTCAGTGGTAAATTCTCTTTCTAGAATGTACTCACGCATCTTGAGCAGGCAATCATGAGCTTTTTCCCATTCGAGACGCTCTTTACTCTTGTAGCGCTCATGGCTACCTGAGGTTGAGTGCCCTTGAGGCTGAGTTACCTCAATTACATGGATGATCGCAGGAATATGTTTCTCTCTGGCGACTGCTGCCGCCTGCTGGTAAGTACTTACTAAGGCCTCATAATCCCAACCTTTGACGCGATAGATATCAAATCCTCGGCGATCTTCAGTACGCTGAAAGCCAGATATCATCTCACTTAAATCAGCGGTCAGTTGAAATTCATTGGAAACCGATATGCCGTATTCATCATCCCAAATTGAAATGATCATCGGTGCTTGGATGACCCCAATTGCATTGAGCGTTTCCCAAAAGTGCCCCTCGGCACAGCTTGCATTGCCAATGGTACCAAAAGCAATCTCCTCACCATTGCGGGAGAAGTTTTGTTCTGGATCAGCTTGAGGGACTTCACGATATATTTTGGAGGCTTGAGCAAGTCCTACCAAGCGAGGCATTTGCGATGCTGTTGGGGAACCATCTGCAGAGCTTTGAGGGATGTCGGTGAGTTTGAGCCAATTGCCGTCTTCATCAAAATGACGACTAGCAAAGTGACTATTCATTTGGCGACCGCCAGAGTGAGGCTCTAATTCGAGATTGGGATTGGCATAAAGCTGAGCAAAAAACTGCTTGATATCAGCAATGCCGGAGGCAAAGGCAAAAGTTTGATCGCGATAATAACCCGAACGGATATCACCATTGCGAAAGGCCTTTGCCATGGCAATTTGAGGCAATTCCTTACCACCACCGAAGATGCCAAACTTAGCTTTACCCGTCAATACTTCCTTTCGACCGATAAGACTAGCTTGCCTACTTTGATACATCATCCGGTAGTCAGCTAAAGCAGTTTCGGCGGTGAAAGAATAACGGGTGCTAAGAGGGGTATCTTTGATTTCCACTGTCATCTCGGTTAGGGTTGGGGGCGAAAATTCGCTGGGAGCGTTGGTTCACCAATGAATTTTGAAATCGATTTCGCCGCAAAAGTACTTAAAATATGCGTTGCTTCCAATGAGTTTCGGCAACGATCAATTACATCCTTTTAGGGATTTGAATCCCAAACTTGCTGATTTATCAAGTCTGCATAGGTATCTCTTTTGCGGATAAGTCGGGCTTTGTCCTGCCTGACCAATACCTCTGCTGGTCTGTAGCGGCTATTATATTGGGAAGCCATACTAAAACCATAAGCGCCAGCATGCAGGATCGCTACAATGTCTCCTTTTTGGGATTGGGGCATTGTCCGCTGGACGGCGAAGTTGTCAATTTCGCAAATGTTACCGACCACATTGTATTTTTGAGCCGGCTCCGCCGAACGCGAAAGATTGACAATCTGATGATAGGCATCGTACATCATCGGCCGAATCAAGTGATTGAAGCCGGTGTCTAAACCTAACAGATCTATGTGCCCATTGTTTTTGCATAAAACGATCTTACTCAATAGTACGCCCGCAGGGCCTACCAGATAACGGCCGGGCTCAAACCAAATCTCTACTGCTTTGCCATAGCGTTCGACGAAGTCGGCATATAAAGGACGCATCTCAGCTCCCAGCATCTCTAAATCAATGGGCGCTTCCTCCTCCTTATAATTCACTCTGATACCTCCTCCAAAATCAAGATACTTGAGATCGGGAAAATCCATCGCGAGCGCCATCACCGTTTTGACGCCCTCCCTAAAAACCTCTGGGTTCATGATTTTGGAGCTGGAATGAAGGTGGATGCCTTCGATTTGGATGTCAAATCGTTGCCGTAGCTCATGGGCAGCTGCTATTTGGGTACGCGCAATCCCAAACTTTGATTGCCGATGCCAGGCTGCTATTTTTTCGCTTTGCTCACTTGCCTGAATATCTGGATGGAGTCGGATACAGCAGGGATAAGTAGCGCCATAGCGTTCGCCGAAGGCGGCCAGATTAGGAAGATTCTCAATATTGATCCGTACCCCCTTACTCACCGCTGTCTCAATCTCTGAAAAGTCCACGCAGTTGGGGGTAAATACTATGTCCTCGGGGGCAAATCCAACCATTAGCCCCATCTCTACTTCTGCCAATGAAACGGTGTCTAAACCAGTACCGGCTTGTCTGAAAACCTCCAATACATTGAGATTGCTGAGGGCTTTGGCTGCATAATGGACCTTGATCGGCAAGCCGCTAAAACCAGCTCTAAAGGAAGCCAACTGAGCTAGCATACTATCTGCATTGTAAACGTAAAGTGGCGATCCATAATCCGCGAGAAGTTGTTTCGCCATAGTCAGATCAGGGCAAAATGCTTGCATTAGGGTTGCTTTTTGTAAAGTGAAAAGGGGTCAATCTTTTGAGTGTCAAAGCCTGTAAAACAGAAACTGTATACTAATGGACCTTGCTCTAAGTTGATACGGTATTCTGGATGTGGCATGGCTCGCCAGCTATTATCCCCACCCAATCCCATTTGCAGGTAATCAATGTTTAGAGTCGTCAGCGGGCGCCTTTGGATATCAGTCGGATGCCAGTTGGGTTTTCCCTTGCCATAAACGTCTATGTCCGCATTTACAAAGTGCATGGCTCGGGTATTGAGCAAACCTTGGCTACCTACGAAGAAGCCCTTGCCATTTTGATGAGTTAGGCTACACCAGCGTACGTCAGACAAATTGCCAAATTCTTGCGGCCTAGGATAAGGGTGATAGAGGTCCCATACATTGCTAGAGTAGGTATTTACGAAAGCGGAGCTTTTACGGTCCCAATAGTTTTCATGGGGGCCACGGCCAAACCAACTGAAAAAGTCAAAACCTTCTACCAGAGCGGTTTGCATGCCTACTCGTGGAGGCTGAGGGAGTTGAGCGTTCGCCGACAGGCTAAATGATACCTTGACCCAGCCATCTACAAAGATTTGATACTCGATGTCCAATGTGCCTCCTTGCTTAGGTAGATCAAATTTACTGACTAGCTGAACAAGGCCTCTACTTTCTTTTTTTATTTCGACCTCTTGGAGCGTAAGTTTTTGATGGGCAAAATGCCAATACCCCAATTTGACAGGCATCGCATAGCCTAGATCATTATCTGTGGGGGCACGCCAAAAGTCTGGTCTAAGCGGTGCTTTGAGATATTCATGATCCTGGTATTTGTAACGAGTGAGGAGGCCCGTTTGGCGAGAAATGGCTACTAAAAACTTCTCAGTCTGGTAGACCAAGCTCGTATCCGTTTGAAAGGATTGAATGCTTTTGATATTGAGTCTCGGCAAGCGGTCCAATAAGGGGAGTATTTTGGAAAGGGGATGCGCTAATAAAAACTGTTCCCTGGCAATGCTCGTTGCAGCCGGAATGCCATTGCGTGCTTGAGCTTGGGTGATACCGATATTGAGAAAATACTCTTGCCCTTCCTTGGGTTTGAATGACTGAAAGGGAGGACTGAGTGCAATCTTCTGATGGGGATCTAAATTGGGAGCGGGCATCACTTTTTGCTGCATGATTTGCCCTTCACTGATCAACTGCCAACTGAGGTAAAGTCCTTCCAGGTTCCGGAAATCAAACTGATTTTCCATCCATACCTTTGGAAAAACGATTTCTTTGTCAAAGTTCAATTTCTCATCAATCCAAAACTGTATCGGCTGATACACCTTTTGCACCTCCATCAGATGAGGATGTGGCTTCCGATCCGCCGCTACCAAACCATTGATGCAAAAATTGGAATCGTTTTCCACCAATCCGTGCTCAAAATCACCACCATATGCCCAATATGCCTCTCCTCCCTCAGTATGCTTCAAGAGTCCTTGATCCACCCAATCCCATATAAATCCTCCCTGCAGGGCTGGATATTTATTGATGGTATCCCAATAGTCTTGTAGATTTCCTACACTATTGCCCATGGCGTGAGCATATTCACACAGGATAAGGGGCTTCTGAGTGGCAGTGTCTCCATACTCAGCAATCCGATCTGGATAATGGTACATCGGCGCTTGTATGTCCGTAAACGCGGTGTTTTGCGCCATCTCATATTGTACTGGCCGGCTAGGATCTCGCTCCTTAAGCCAAGTATAAAGGGACTCAAAGTTGACGCCAAAACCGGCCTCATTGCCCAGGGACCAAGTAATGATGGACGGATAGTTTTTGTCGCGTTCGACCATGCGTTGGAGACGATCCATATGGGCCGCTTCCCAATTGGGGCGATTGCCAAGGGTGAGAGCGGGATCATCGATATTGAGGCCGTGAGACTCGATATTGGCTTCGTCTACTACATAGAGGCCATATTGATCACAAAGCTCATAAAATCGACTGTCATTAGGATAATGCGCCGTGCGCACTGCATTGATGTTATTGCGCTTCATCAATGTAATGTCTTTGATCATGGAAGCTTCGTCGATCACATGCCCCTTTACTGGATCATGCTCGTGGCGATTGACGCCTTTGATGCGGATCACTTGCCCGTTGACTTTGAGGTTGCCGTCTTCTATGCTTACAGCTCGAAAGCCTATTTTTTGGCTTATGCTTTGCAGAACGTTTCCCTCTGCGTCTTTGAATAAAAGCTTAAAATCATAGAGCTGCGGGATCTCTGCCGACCAAGGCTTGATAGCTGCTATTTCGAAGCTGCCTAAGTCATGTTTTTTAGTATTTGTTTGGCTTAAGCGGGCTTTATGAACGAGAAAATTAGTATCTGCATTGCTTATCTGGAATTCGAGTTCGTATAGGCTATCTGATTGATTGGCAAAGTTTTCGAGCCAAATGTTAGGCGACACACTTGCTATCTCGGTTTGTGGATCCCAGTGGGCATTGATCTCATAATCCCAAACCGAAACCTTAGGCGTTGCATAGAGAAACACATCACGTTCAATCCCGCTAATGCGCCAAAAATCCTGCCCTTCTAAGTAGCTACCATCACTCCAACGAAAGACTTGTAGGGCCAGTAAGTTTTCTCCTTCCTGCACATAATCCGTGATTCGAAATTCTGCGGGCAGTTTAGAGCCTTGGCTGTAGCCTACTTTTTTGCCATTGATCCAGAGATAAAAGGCGGATTTTACGGCCCCAAACTTGAGGATTATTTCTTTATTGGCCCAGCTTCGCGGAACGCTAAAACTGTGGCGGTAGGAGCCGACGGGATTATAATCTTCTGGTATCAAGGGCGGATGGGCAGGGAAGGGATATTCTTCATCTAGATAATGCGGTACATCATGCCCTTCTAACTCCCAATTAGCAGGAACAGGAATCGTCTCCCAAGTATCTGGAAAATTGGGCTGATGAAAGCTAGGGATGGTATCCGCTGGTTTGCGCACCAATTTGAACTGCCAATCGCCATTGAGCTTTTGGATAAACTGGGATGCTTCTGGATTAGCCGCTTGGGCTAGTGAGGCGCTTTCATAAGCCCAAAAATGCGCTCTGGGTGCGAGTTTGTTAGTGGCAAATACCTGCTCATTCATCCAGTCCGGAGGACTCGATTGGCAGGCTGAGATAAGGACCAGAAAAGCTAGTAGTAGTCGCGAGTCGTACATTTATTTTTGCAAGCGGTAGAGTTTTCGCTCAGCCGTTTGTTGATCTATGGCCAAGCCCAATATCTGAGTGGGACCAGTAGAGACATATGCTTCAAAGTAGTAATTGACTACCTCCTGACTTTCTAGCCAGCTGCTGCTACCCACTTCTTTATAGCTTAAGGTATAAAAATTGAGGGATTGTGCAGGATTGCTGCCATCAAATCTTTTGTAGCGCATGCCCATGATAGAAGCGTTCGGCAAGGCCAGAAAACTATCAAAGATGGCCTGTGATACCAGCTCGGCTGTAGTACCGCCATCGGTACTGAGATATAAGCGTTCGGCTAAGAAATAGACACTGTCCTCACTCAAAAATTGATAAGAACGAGGCGAAAAAGCGCCAATCGGTGCTGAGGACCAGCTTTCCCCACCATCTATGGTTTTATACCAATTATTGCCGTTAGCCGCCAGCACATAACCAATTTGCTTATCTATAAACTGAATACTTTGGTTGTCAGCCCGCTCCGAAAAAGCTGCACTTTTGGGTTCAATCCCTTCGACTATTTCCCAGCTAGCTCCGCCATCAAGACTGCGATAAAACTCATTGGGTGCGCCTTCTACAATGGCAAAGCCATCAAAGCCATCGATAAAATAAAGATCACTTAGCGGTACATCAAAATCGAGCACTTGACCAATATTCCAGTTTTGGCCGGCATCACTTGTTTGAGCTATGAATATCGTAAAAGGCGTGTTGCTACCATCGCCGGTATGAAAGCTGATGATGCCTTGCTGGTAATTTTCAAATGAGATGGCATCTACTATGATGTCCGCCTGCGGGGAACGCTCCGTCCAGTTACGGCCACCGTCGTCTGAAAACCAGATGCCTCTACCAAAGACGATACCGTCATTGATGTCAAAAAAGTTGATTTCGTTTTGGATTCCTTCGGGTAGGGTAGAAAGCTCCGCAATACTCCAGCTTTCCAAAATGGGCGGCCAGTTGTTTTCTACGGGCGTACTAGCGTCTGGGCAGCCTGTCAAAAATAACAGACTGGGAATGAGTAAGAAGAAGAATAAGCGCATAATACTAGCGAATCAAGGTTACAGTGCCGCTCCTTGTATAAGATAGATTGTTTTCGCCAATACCGGTAATTTTATAGACATAAACTCCTTCGGGAACGGGTGTACCCTCATATGTGCCATCCCATTCAAAATCAGGATTGTTAGACTCATAGATTTTCATGCCCCAGCGAGAGTAAATCTCTACGTTGAGACTACGAATACCATAATAGCCTACAATAAAATTTTCGTTGTATTCATCTCCATTCGGAGTGAAGCCTGAGGGGACGTGAAGGGTGACGTTTTCGATCAAAATACTCGCATAAGCCGTATCAGGGCATTCTTGTTCAGAGAAGGCAATGAGTCTAATCTCGTATTCGCCGGCAGAAGGATATATGTGAGCTGGATTTTCCTCGGTACTGCCAAGTCCCCAGCCAAAGTCCCATACATAATCACTGGCTCCGGTAGACTGATTGGTAAATTGTACGGTTTGGGGTGCCCAACCTTGCGTTGGGTCAAAGCTGAAAGCTGCTTCCGGAAACTCAAATCGTACATCAACTGTGATCGAGGCCGTGGTACCTGCACAAGCGCCGGTGTAGGCCGTGGCTTCAAGGGTGACAGTATTGGTCGGGGTAAGGCTAATCATATCAGCCGTATCGCCAGTGCTCCAAACATGATAATCACCCCCTGAGGCTGATAGCTCAATCTCTCCCCCAATACAGAGAAAATTGTCCCCTGTTATCTCTGTTACTGGTCGTTCGATGGTAACTACTTCTACAGCAGACGTATTGGTACAGCCATTGATGTCAGTCCCAGTAACTAAGTAAGTGGTATTGCGGGTAACAGGAGTAGCGATGGGGTCAGCGATGTTGGGATTTGATAGTTGATCTGCCAAACTCCAACTATAGCTAACCGCGCCGCTGGCGAGCAATTGTACCTGCTCTCCTTCACAAATCGTATCAGCCTCCGCCATCGCGATGATATCTGGCAAAGGATTGACGGTAAGGGTGATACTCTCCTGATCGGTACAGCCAAAATCATCGGTAACCGTTACGGTATAAGTAGTAGTCTGATTGGGATTGGCAATAGGATCTTCTACCGTCGGATTGTCGAGGTCATTGAGAGGATCCCAACTATAACTGATGCCCCCGCTGGCTTGAAATTGTCGACTATCTCCGATACAGATAGGATCAATATTTGCGATTTGCGCCACCGGGTTGTCTCTGACTGCTACTTCAACACTTTTGGTGCTAATACAACCTTCGGCGCTGGTAGCTGTAACAGAATAGGTGGTGGTCGTAAGGGGACTAGCAGTGGGGGAAGAAAGCGTTGGATCGTCTAAACTGCCATCATTAGGGGTCCAGACAAAGGACAGCCCACCTTGGGAGCTAAGGACAATACTATTGCCATCACAGACAAAGGTATCCTCAAGGGTAAAGACCTCAAATACAGTAATGGTAACCGAATCGATGGCTTCACAGCCCAAAGCGTTCTCGGAGAGAACATAAAAAACAGTGGTGGTGTCAATATTATTGGCCGTAGGATTGGCAGTATTGGCATTATTGATCGCTACATTGGCATTGCTAAACCAGTTGTAACTGAGGCCTCCATTAGATGTTGCGCCTAGGCTAACGCTTCCCCCTCTACAAATCAAGGAATCAATTCCGGCATCCACGGCAAATGTATTATCAACATTGATAATGGTTTGATCGCTGGCCTGACAACCGTTGGTATCTGTAACCGTCAGGGTAAAAGTGGTGTTTTGAAAGACAACTCCCACAGGATTGGCTAAGGTGTCTGAGGTAAGCAACAAATTGGCAGGACTCCAGCTGTAAGCGGTTGCGTTGAGCAGAGAAAGCAATTGTACGGTATCTCCTTCACAAACTATCTGATCTGGACCTGCTTCTACATTAGGAGGCGGAAATACCACGATAGAGCCATAAGCAGTATCTCTTTGATTACAGCTTGTCGGATCTTCAATGATCATTTGCACTGTATAGGTGCCTGGATTTTGATAAGTATGAGTAGGGTTGGATTGGGTCGAAGTGGCACCAGCATCTCCGAAATCCCATTCATAAGTCGTTGTCGCAGGATTGGTCGTTACAGATTGGTTGTCAAAATTGACGGTGAAAGGTGCGCAACCCGTAGATTGAGAAACAATGTTGCCAAATTGATCTCTGGTAAGGAATTCGGCTTCAACTCCCGCTAGATCCAAGTCCATCTTGAAAATGGCAAGGTTACAATTGTTGGTATAACCAGTGTTTGGACTATAAACGCCCGGTGTAGTTGGAAAGGCGACGCCTGGATTGCCACATTGCGCACAAACGGCGTGGTAGATGATGCCTTCTTTATCAAAGCGACAAGTTCCCCCATCCACGTGCTCGCCTGTAAAGGCGGAGGAGGGGCCATTGCCCCCTAAGTATGAGCTAAACAGGAGGGTTTGGGCATCTTTGTTAAATACAATCATATAGATGTCGTTGCCATCTGTCGCACTTTGGAAAGGCGATTGTAGCGGCATGCCGGCGGTAGTTCCATTATAATTGGTCGCTCCACCCCAACCGGTAACGTAGACGTTTTCACAGCGGTCTACCAAAAAGGCCGTTGGCGAAATATTGGGGAAGGTGGCACCGGAGGAACCAAAGGTCGTAGAGTAGATAAAGGTGCTAAGATTGTTGTCAAGCTTAGAGATAAACTGCCGTGAATTGGCATTGCTATATATTGGCCCCGCTACCGGGTCCACAATTGGCCAAGAACCTGTGGTTTGACCGGCAACATATACCTCAAAATCCTCATCTAATTCTAACAAATAGACCTGATCATAAAAGGGAGTGCCCAAATAGGTACTCGCTAGGAGGTTTGATCCATTACTGGAGAGTTTACCTACGAAGCCATCTGTACGGCCACCAGCATTATTATTGCTAAGTCCATTGCCCGCCATAGGAAGGTCCACACTATTGGAACCACCCGCAAAAAATACATTGTTTTGATCATCAAGCTTTAGGGTGTAGGAAGCATCATCATCGCTGCCACCATAGTAGGTAGACCAAATTCGGACCCCTAGATTGGCGTTAAATTTGGTGATCGTACCATCTAAGCCCCCATTATAGTTAGTTTGAAAGGCCGCTGTAGAAACCGGAAAATTGCCCGAACGGCTAGGACCACTCACATAAATATTGTCCTGATCATCTACGATCACCTCCCCACGAGCATCATCTCCATAATTGTATTTGGTCGTTGCTCCTTGTGAAAAGCTCTCATCTTCATTGACTCCATCGTCACCCGTACCTCCCAAAAAGGTCGAAGCCAAGAGGGCAGTGCCATCTTCACTAAAGAGAGAGACAAACATATCAAAGCCACCATTAAAGCCTGTATCAAACGAGCCGCCTACCACAGGAAAATTGGCTGAGCTGGTGCGACCCATTACGATCAATTGTTTATTGCTATTGACGATAAGGCTATGAGGCTGATCTGCCTCCAAACCCCCAATGTAGGTGGCATATAGCAATTGAGAACCCGTAGGATCAAACTTGGAGATGGTAACTTCTCTTTCTCCACCATTGGTGTTGGCCTGAAAGGCTCCGGGAGTTGTCGGATACCCATCACCCGTAACCCATTCGATACCACCAGCATATGCGTTGCCATCATCGTCATAAGTTGCTGTAAAGCCCCAATTGTCTGCTGCTGAACCAGAGTAAGTGGAAAAAATGAGCGTTGGGTCAATGACTAGTTCTTCATTATTATTGTAGCCATTGGGAAAGTGATAGCTGAGGATATTTCCTTTCAGGCGGTATTCACAGTCAACGACGACTTTCTTGCCATTGATGATTTGATAAACATAGGGTTTCTCTTCGGTAAAGCTTCGTACAGAGGTTACTACTTCTAGGTTTCCCTTCTTCAACTTTATTTTATCTGCACCTTTATATTCTACCTTGATGTTGCTAGGATCAGCGCCGGGCGCAACGATAAAGTCATATTTCAAAGCTTCCCCATATCCATAAAGGCGTAAGTCAATGCCTTGGTATAATTCGTCATAAGTGATCAAGCCATATAGCTTGACACCACCGGCCCATTTGCTAGAATCGTTGCCAAAAAAGTAGTTGTGATAAGTCTTGTAGGGCAGCCCGCTGATTAAGTTTGGCTGGGGATTTGCGCCAGGAAATCGAACTTGTAGCGCGTGTGAACGCACCTCTTGTAAGCCTCCAAATGCTTTGGTATGCGCTTGGCCATGGCCAAGCGGCGTTTTGTGAAATGCATAAGTCAGCCCATTCTCTTCGAGATAGATACTCCCGCCATTAAGTCTGACCTTATATTGGACAGGATCAGCCCATTGACCTTTATTTTCAATAAACCGCAAATTACTGTTCCCCGGTTGAGGGGTATATACCACATCTTCTACCAATGGCGAATCAGCGGTGGAGGACTGCCAAAACAGCACTCCAACTATTGCGAGTAAAGATACAGTGAGTAGCGTAAAAGGTAGTTTCATCGGTTTGCGGGCTTTGGGCGAAGTCTGCTTAGACATAAGTTACTCATAAAACGTAAACCTATGCTTTATCTTTTCCCCGAGAGGACTTTTTTTATTTATAAGGACAAAGTCTTACAATTTTGCCCTATTTCCAATGAACGCTTAACAGCCGTGTTAGTTAAATGATCTAACGTTTTTTTTATACGCGATTATTCCGATTTTAGCTGCATGAAGCGACAGAGCGAGACAAAGGAAAATTATTTAAAGGCAATTTTGTATTACTCCCCCGATGGCGAAAATGTCTCCAATAATACCATCGCTAAACATTTGGGGACCAGTCCTGCCTCAGTAACTGACATGGTCAAGAAGCTGCAGACGGACAAAATGCTGACCCACGAAAGCTATAAGGGAGTCAAATTGACAAAGGCGGGTCGTAAAATCGCTTTGCAAATTATACGAAAGCATCGCCTCTGGGAGCTTTTTTTGGTCGAAACTCTGGGCTTTACTTGGGATAATGTACATGAGGTAGCAGAGCAATTAGAGCACGTCAATTCGCCTGAGTTGATCAATCGTATTGATGAATTTCTCAATTTCCCTCGCTTTGATCCCCATGGCGACCCTATCCCAAATGCCGAAGGGGAAATCGTCAAACGCAATACTCAACTATTGACAGAGGTCTCGCCTCCCAAATGGGTAGAAGTCGTAGGCGTGAGTGATTCTGACCCTGACTTTTTGCAGTACCTCGATCGTATTGGTTTGTCGCTTCACCAAAGAATCAAGGTGATTGAAAAACTGGCTTATGATCATTCTTGCCAATTAGAAATAGACGGTCAGCGTATCCTGGTAGGAGGAAATGCGGCCAAAAACATCCGAGTATTGGTCGAATAATGAAAAATCCCTTCAAAGTAGGCGATCAAAAGGTATTCAAACTGCGGGTAAGCGAAGAGATGTTTGCGCGCTTTGATTCTGGCGAAGTGCACCCAGTATATAGCACCTTTTATTTGTGCAAACACGCTGAGTGGACTGGGCGTTTGTTTGTGCTAGATATGTTGGAGGCAGGTGAAGAAGGCATTGGTACCCAAATTACAATTGAGCATATTGGCCCGGCAGTTTTGGGGGATGAAGTCGAGATAAGGGCCACGTTTTTAGGGCTTTCGGGCCGAGCCGTAGATTGTAGTTTTGAGGCCCGCGTCGCGGAACGCTTAATCGCTACAGGCACCACTGGGCAAAAAATCATCGAAAAAGCCCGATTTGATGCCTATCTTGCAACCCTGCGAGACGGGCAGGCGTAAAGAAACATTCTATGGCAGATAAAGGCAGAAATACAACGGTAATCCAAAATCGCAAAGCGCGCTACGAATATAAAGTGGAGGATGTGTTCTCCGCAGGAATCGTATTGAAGGGTACCGAAGTAAAATCTCTGAGAGCCGGAAACGCCAGTCTGCAGGAAGCCTATTGCTTTATTGAAAAAGGAGAAGTCTTTATCAAAGACATGACTATTAATGAGTACGAAAATGGCTCCTACAACAATCACGATCCCCAACGCCTTCGCAAGCTTTTACTCTCCAAGCGTGAAATCAAAAAATTGATCAAAGCGACCGAGGTCAAAGGATTTACGATTGTTCCCTTAAAGCTGTACTTCAATAAGCGCAATTATGCCAAGATGGATATTGCGGCAGCTCAGGGTAAAAAGAACTACGATAAGCGAAATACCATTAAGGAACGCGATACAAAACGTGAGCTCGATCGTGCCATGAAAGACTTCTAAGTTTTTCTACTCCTACCATCACGCCATTGGCAAAAAAACCTGTGGCTTCCTCATTTTCTAGTCCGACTATCGTATAAGTAAGCAAGCTTTGGTGCTTTCGATCAATCTTGCTGATGCTAAGCGTTGTCCATTCGCCGCAATCATTGAAATAGCGCACTTTGTCTCCGACTTGAAGGTTGCAGATATCCTCAAAGCCCTGATAGTCAGCACTGCGCTCTGGTTCTAGAGAGGCCCAGCTGTCATTTTGAAGCATGATAGGATGATCAGGCGTCGTCAAAAGTGTATCACCATTGCTAAAGGTATAGCGAACCAAGTGGGTATGAACTACGCGTTCCGTGGCACGGACCATCGTAGCCTCTACCTCCTGACATTCAGGACGATAAGCTAAAATCATATCCCCATATTGAATGTCTTCGATAGGTTTTAATTGATGGTCGGCCATATGGATTTGGGTTCCCGGGGCAAAGCAATGCACATCTAATCCATCAAATACAACATCAGTAATTACTACATCTTCATAGTGAGTGCCTTTATAGACCTCTGCGATTTCAAAACGCAATACCAAATCTTCCCCCTCCGCGGTCGAGCCTAATGGTGCAAACTCAAACACCTGGGGCCAGGGAGCATCGGCTAGATCAAGATCATATTGATACTTCCCATTGATATAATATTTAAAGCTTTTGACTCTAGAATTTTTTCGCCATAAAGCCGCATTTTTTTGGTAGCCATTATAGATTTCAAAACGGTTGATGCGAGGGGAATTAGGCTTAAAGTGAAACTCCAAATACTCTCCAATACCATAGCCTTCGGCTCCTTCTACCCAGCCTGTAAGGCGATTGAGGTCGTGGGCATTGTCGGGAGCATATTGCTCTGCTGTCTTGCCTGCCAATGAGGAAGAGGCCGTGACTTTGTAAGGCCCACCCCCGCAATACCAAGAGCAGCCCATATTCATCAAGGGTCCGTCTCCCTCTTCCAGCTTTGAAACTAGGATTTGGTCGGCTGGACTCATCTCTGCATAAGGCATCCCCAGCAATTCAATGGCCCGCTCCCATTCTTTTTGTTCTTCAATAGTATATAGAGACTGAGCGTTCAGCGAGTAGCTGTAACCCCCTAAAAAGAGGAGCAAAAGTAGAAATCGCATAGAAGAAGATTGTGTTGGTGGATTAACGGATCTAAAATCACAAAACTTTTGAAAAAAATCTCAATTGAGCGCAAGGTTTTTTTTCAAAGGGTCTCTAAGCAATATCTACAATAACATTTCATTCCTCATTTCTTATGAAACAATTTATTTTTCCCGCACTACTATTATTGGCCATAGCCACGATGTTCTCAGCCTGCCAAGATGGTGACGATCCTTGTACCGAAACGACTTGGTACGAAGATGCAGATGGCGATGGCCTCGGCAATCCTGCGGTGAGCGAAACCGCCTGCGAACAGCCTACTGGCTACGTTGCTGACAATACTGACACGGATGACGGCGGTGCCTCAACTACTGGAAGCACCCCAATTGCTGCCTTTGATGAATTTAATGAAGATGCTGTCTCGGTTTCCTTTGATGGCGATGATATCACCATTGTTTCTACCGGTGTACCTAACCATAGTTCCCCTTATTGGGAAAGTAGCAATAGCCTCTATATTGATCCTGTCGTGGCCAATCAGGCTCAAATGTCTCCCGGGACCATCCGTGATGGCAGCTATACGGTGACTGTACCTGCTTCACCGCAAAAAGCTAGCAATACTTCTAGTACTGGTCTAGGTGCCATTGGGATTGCAGTAACCGGTGCGCCTATTTTCAATGATGAAGAAGGTCCCAATATCTCATTATCTGA
>JBCAWW010000004.1:0-23640 GCA_038534415.1 Bacteroidota bacterium
TTATTGAATTGATCATCCAATTCGAACTAGGTAATATATCTGCCCTAGAACGTATCGCCAGAAGCCTAAAAGAAAAACGGCTAAATCCAGACTCTGACCTTGGGGCCTCTGTAGCAGCTGCCATTTTAAAGGCGAATAAAGTAGAACCTCAAATCAGAAACGAAGTGCTCGTCGATTATCGAGAGGAATTGATCCAAAATCCCAAATTTGCCCTTGAAGCAAAGGAGATTATTGTCTGGCTAAACCGACAAGGTCAATATCCTGAATAGCGTTCTGCGAAGCAGTAAAATACTCTCTCAATTTTCTTTGGCGGCGCATCCCGATCACTATCCGGGATTGCGCCGCTACTCTTTTATACAGCGTTCCAACAAATTGGCGATCATCTGCCTGATGTTGGCATCATAAGGGATCGCACCCGTAAAGGCCATCGAGCCCGCATTGAAGACAATACCTCCACCGGGATGCTCATAATAGCCCAAATCAGCACCCGTCCGGCTGCTCCAAGCAAAATCGTTTTCGGGATAGACCTCTCCGGCACCTTGTAAGGACGGATTGATGCCCGAAGCGACCAGCACAAAATTATCGGGCGTGCCCGGATAGACTTTATCAATCTCCAGACCTGAAGCCGCTCCGTATTGACCTTTCCTCCGGAGAACGCTCAGTCCCTTGCCAAAGCCCTGATAAAAAATCGAATAGTCATAGGTATCACTCCGCTTGCCAAAAAGATCGCCTTGTCGCAAATCAGTCCCTTTGAGCAACCAAGTCGTATCTAGCAAAACTTCATAAGGCGCATAGGTATGAAAGCCCAGATAGATATACTCCGTCCCAAAAGGTCGTAAGCCCAGAGTATCGAGGTTTTTCCACTGGCTGAGGCCGTAGTCTTTGTGGACCGTCAATTGTTGGGCCACAGGATCATACTCACTTAGATAAGCAGCCGTATTGCCTGAAAAAGAAAGGAAATTACCCCCCTGATCGAGATAAGCATTCAAGCCCTCCAGCATCTCACGACTCCAATACTCCGAATGCGTCGAAATCGTCAATACCTCATAACGCTGCAGTAGCCCTGGATGAGTCTGGAGATAGCTTACTGGAAAGGCATCAAATTCATAGCCCAAAGAATCAATCAGCTCCACGAGATAGCGATCCTTGCGCGCACACTGGAGATAAGTCTGATGATTTTCGTAGCTATGCGCCAAATAAGGATCAGAAAGTGGCTGTGGACGCTGAAAACTGACCGTAGGAGTATAATTGCGGGAGTAGAGCGATTGCCCGCCCCAATGATTGTAAGCGTTCCAAGTATTGGTAGAAAGCAAAAGCGCTATCGGCTTGGGCCTGAGACTGGTATCGGGCTCGACAAAAATGGATTGATGACGAACAAAATCTTCGTTTTCGAGCCGAACGAGCATCCAGCCACTAGGCCAGTCGTCTGCCACTTTGATTTGATAGATAGATTGCCATTGGGTGCCTTGGACGGAGGCCGCTGCGCGGAACGCTTGCTCACGGCCTAGGACTGAGCGTTCCTCGAAGAGGCTATCTCTACCCAACACATCAAAAACGCTAAGTCGCAATGAGTCTTCCTCACTATCACTGGCCAAAATCGCAATCTCATCACCAGTCTGATAAGCCCAGCGATCGGTATGAAAATCTAAATGATCAAACCAATTGTATCGCCATTGGTAGAGGGCGACGCTGTTGGGAAAAAAAGAATAGAAATGAAAACTGAGCTTGAGCAGCGCAATGAAGACTGACAGGACGATAAATCCTGCCAGACTCAGCCATCTTTTTTTAGTTGACCTCCGAGCCATTTTCAATCTCGATGGCGGGACTCACGCGGTGCAATTTACCATTGGTATCCTCGGCATAGAGGATCATGCCTTGAGAGACGACGCCACGGATCTTGCGCGGCTTGAGATTGATCAAAACCTGTACCTGTGTACCCACCAAGTCCTCTGGCGCAAAATGCTCCGAAACCCCCGATACCACCGTACGAATATCCACTCCCGTGTCCACTTTGAACTGGAGGAGCTTATCAGATTTAGGCACGGGACTCGCTTCCAAAATGGTTCCTACGCGAATGTCCATCTTTTGAAAATCGTCAAATTCGATTTCCTCTTTGGACGGCTTAGCCTTTGGATTAGGTTTCTGAGCGGTGGCGAGTTTTTCGAGTTGGGCTTCAACGATTTTATCCTCGATACGGCTAAAGAGGTGCGGTGCTTTGCCTTCGTTGAAAATCTGATGCCCAGCGGGGAGATGTACTTTATCGCTGAGCTGCTCCCAACTAAGGGCATCCCCATCTACTTTGAGCAGATCAAAAATCTTCTTGGCCGTATGCGGCAAAAAGATCTTGGAGAGGATGGCCAACTTCGCGACAATTTGGGTAGCGGTAAACATCACCGCAGGCACGGCCTTTGGATTGCTTTTCCATTTTTTCCAAGGCTCCTCCTCGGTGAGATATTTGTTACCCGCACGGGCTACATTCATAAATTCGGCCAATGCGTCTCGGAAACGGAAGTTTTCAAGATTCTCTTCGCATTTCGCGATGTGCGAAAGCATCGTCGCCTGTAGCTCATCGATGGCCGCTTGGTTGACCTGGCCTTCTGGCGCTGGCACGATACCATCATAATATTTTTGCGTCAATACGATTACCCGATTGACGAGATTGCCAAAGATGGCAAGCAATTCGTTGTTATTACGCGCCTGAAAATCCTTCCAGCTAAAGTCCGCATCTTTGTTTTCGGGCATGATGGAGCAGAGCACATAGCGTAGCACATCTTCCTGGCCCGGAAACTCATCGAGGTACTCATGCAACCAAACCGCATAATTGCGGGAGGTAGACATTTTATCTCCTTCTAGGTTGAGAAATTCGTTGGCGGGGACATTGTCAGGGACGATGTATTCGCTACGGGCGTTGAGGATAGAAGGGAAGATGATACAGTGAAAGACAATGTTGTCCTTACCGATGAAGTGGATCAGACGAGAGTTGTCCGCTTCGTTTTCCTGCTTCTTCCAATATTTTTCCCAGTCTTTGCCATTATCAGCGGCCCACTGCTTGGTAGCAGAGATATAGCCAATTGGTGCGTCTAGCCAAACGTAGAGTTTTTTGCCTTCGGCATCGGGTAAGGGCACATCTACGCCCCAATCGAGGTCGCGCGTCATAGAACGCGGCAATAGGCCATCCTTAAGCCAAGAGTTACATTGACCGTAAACGTGATTTTTCCAGGAGCCTTTTTTGGTCTCCAACCACTCTTGCAGCCAAGGCTGATATTTGTCCAAGGGGAGGAACCAATGTTTGGTGCTGCGCAAAACGGGTGTCTTGCCACTCAGGGTAGAAACCGGCTTAATCAATTCTGTCGGACTGAGAGAGCTACCGCAGTTTTCGCATTGGTCGCCATAAGCATTTTCGAAGCTACATACTGGACAAGTCCCTTTGATATAGCGATCGGCAAGAAATTGGTCGTACTCTTCATCATAGTACTGCTCGCTTTCTTTGAGTGTAAATTCACCGGCATTGTTGAGCGCAGTAAAAAACTCCTGCGAAGTTTCATGATGCAAGGGCTCAGTGGTACGATGATAGATATCAAAGTCGATCCCAAAGCGCTCAAAAGTTTCCTTGATCAAACTGTGATAATGATCCACAATTGCTCTAGGAGTAGTACCTTCTTTTTTGGCGCGTAAAGTGATGGCCGCACCGTGCTCATCGCTCCCACAAACATAGACGACCTCACGCCCACGCATCCGCAGATAACGCACATACAAATCACCGGGCAGATATGCTCCAGCAAGGTGGCCAATATGTAAGGGCCCATTGGCGTAGGGGAGGGCCGATGTGATGGTGTAACGAGGGTATTCCATAGGCTTGCAAAGATAGAAACGAAAATGGATATACGTATAATTTGAAATTTTGTGTAACCATTTTGCAAAACGGCTGTCTACCTGTCCAAGAAATCAAAATTTGTGCATCAGTTTACCGACAAATCCCTCATGAATCGCCTGCAAGCCGGGCAGTTGGATGCGTCTGGTATCTTGTATGAGCGATACAAAAAAGTACTATGGACCTATTTTTTCAATTCGACTCGCGACCGCAACAAAAGTGAAGATTTGGTGCAGATCACCTTTGAAAAGGTCCTGAGATATTGCCACAATTATCGAGGAGTGGGCAGCGTCAAGGCTTGGTTGTTTTCGATTGCGCGCAATGCGCTCACTGATCATTGGCAAAAGGGCCATCGCCAAGCTTGGCAAAGGATGGAGGGAAGCGTTCCGCCGAAGGCTGACCATAGCTTGAATGCCGAAGAACAGATGATAGCCGGGGACCGCAAGGCCTTACTACAAGCCGCCATGGCCCGATTAGAACCAGAAAAGCGAGAGTTATTGGCTCAGATCAAATTGCAAGAAAAGAAATACAAAGAGGTCGCCGCGCTTTATCAGACCAATGAAACGGCTTTGAAAGTACGGGTTTTTCGCATCATGAAAGAACTAAGAGGATATATGGATCGGATACAAGCAAGCTCCCAATATTAGACCAAGATGAAAGAGCAGGATCAAGCATTAATCAAAGGCTTTGCCACAGGCCGCCTCAGTGAAAAGGAGCTAGCGCAGCTTGAATCATTGATTGAAGCGGGCAAAATCGAGCTCACCGACTTAGCCGATTTTCCTGCTCTGATGGATAGCATGCAGCCGCCAGAGGAGACGCAAAAGATGGATGAGGGTTTTTATCAGATGCTACAAAAGGAGATTGAGCAAGCCCCAAAACCAGCGGCAAAGCTGCGGAGATTTGCTTGGCCATTACAGGCAGCGGCAGCGATCGCTTTATTATTATTTAGTTTTTGGGGAGGCCTTGAGTTTGCTTCTAGTGGGAGCGGCCCGAGCCGAACGTCTCCCTCCAGCGAACAAGTCGTAGCCCTACTCGAGGCCAAGGACATCGATGAAAAGATACACCTCGTCTCTAACGTTCGCGCAGCGGGCCAAGTAGATCAGAAGATGATAGACGTACTGCTCTTTATGCTCATCAATGAGGAAAGCAGCAATATCAAGCTCGCCTGCATCAACGTTTTGACGGATTACGGCCACCTACCACAGACGCGCATTGGCTTGGTCAATGCGATTAGCTACCAAAACTCGACTGTAGTGCTGATCAATATCGCCGAGGCTTTGGCAGCTAGTGGAAAGAAAATGTCGCTCGAAGAGTTTAGCCATCATTTAAATCCGCAAATCCCCGCCGAGAAAAAAGAAAGTCTCAAAAGGATTTTAACGCAACTTTAAGGTCATGAACAAGCAAACATACATACTCTTTTTTTACGCTTTGCTAACGCTCAGTCCCAGCTTAGCGCTCGCTCAAGAGGAAGCCAATCTACACTTTGAGGAGCCCGAAGCACCCAAAAAACTCGTCCTAGATATCTACAAAGGAGACATCACCATCGTAGGCAGCGACCGAAAGGATGTTTGGGTCCGCTATGATGTGCAAGCAGAACAAGCGTTCCGCGAAGCGGCAGTAGAAGATCGCTCCAAAGGCCTCAAAAAAGTCTCAAGCGGAACCATCAATCTAGAGATGGCCTCTGAAGAAAATGTGGTCGAGATCATCGTAAATGGAAATAGCAAAAAGATCGGCATAGAGATCGAAGTACCCCGCGACATCGATATTGAGATCGACGTTGACTTTAGCGCAGACGTGGCGATCAGCGGTATCAGGGGCAATCTCAATATCGAACTCAGTGCAGGAGATATCGAGGTCAAACAATTGAGCGGCCTGATCAACGCCAGTACTGCAGAGGGCAATATCACCATTGATTGGCAGCAAGTCCCCGATCCCAAAAATATGATCATCACCACGACTTATGGCGACATTGATTTGAGCTTCCCACCCGGATATGCAACTCTCTTGCGGCTCAAAGCAGATAAGGGTGATATCTACGCAGACTTTGACGTCAATTTTACCGAAACCTCTGAAAAGCCTCAGAGCAAGGACGAAAAGTTTCAATACCGAGACATCAGTTGGCAACAGACCAAGCTCAACGGCGGTGAAACGCCCGAAATCAGTATCAAAACCAAACTAGGTAGCATTTATCTCCGCCAGAAATAAGCGGTTCTTTTTTACCTCAAAATCTAAATATCATGCAATCGACCCAAAATCTGGGTCTCCGTTTTGGAGGCCTCTTCGCACTGCTCGTCCTCAATTTTGTGAGCCAAGCACAGCTTTCATCTCCTAAAATTGACGCTTATATCGAGCGTTTTATGGAACGTCATGGCATTCCCGGAGCGGCTGTAGCTGTGATTAAAAAGGATCAGCTCGTTCATCAAAACTATTATGGCCTCGCCAATGTGGAGCACAGCGTTCCGGTCAAAGCTCAGACTTCCTTTCGGCTGCATTCGCTGAGCAAAATCTTTGTCAGTACGGGGGTGTTCAAACTGATTGAGCAGGGCAAAATCAAACTCGACGACCCGATCAGTCAGTACTTCTCAGACCTACCTAGTGCCTGGCATAAGGTTGAGATTCAACATCTACTGACGCATTCTTCAGGCTTGCCCGATATCGCTTATGTAGATGCCAAGCTAGAGGCTGAGGCCAAAGCCTTGGTTTTTGCGGAGGAGATTTTATTTGCCCCTGGCGAACGCTTCCACTACAATCAGAGCAATTATTGGCTTCTCAATCGGATCATCGAGCAGCTTTCGGCTACTTCTTTTGTCGATTTCATCGGAACGCATCAGTTCTCCGATCTAGATCCAGAAAAGGTTTTCACGCCCCTAGCGGCGGCGGTCATCCCCAATTGGGCCACCGAATACGAGCCTTTGCCCGGAGATAAGTTGGAACGAGGCAACTTCAATGTACCTGACTACCTCATGGGAGCAGCAGGTATGAGTTTGAGTCTTGAAGCGTTTATCGCTTGGAGTCAATCTCTCCGTCAGGATGAATTTATCAGTCGCAAGACAAAGGATCTGATGTGGAGTGAATTTGAGATGACAGATGATTTGCCTCGACCTTATGGCTGGGGCAAGTATATGCTCAATGGTCAAGTTTCATTGGGTTTCACGGGAGGCGGTAGAGTGGGTTACCGATATTTCCCAGCAGAGGATTTGGCCGTGATCGTGATGACCAATGGCTATACCGCTGACTTTAGCGTCGATCAAGTGATCAACTATACTGCTGGTAGCATCGAATCAAGTCTAAAAGACGAGCAAGTTTTCGCCATCGAAAGCGTCTGGCAGGACTTTTTGCAAGCTGGCATCGAGTCGAGCATCCCAAAGTATCGCAAGCTCATCCTCAGCAAAGCTGACTTAGATCTAGAGGGTAGCCTGAACGCTATCGGCTATTATCTAGCCAGTAAAGCCGATTTTGAAGACGCTATCGCAGTATTTAAACTCAATAGTGAACTATATCCTCAAGCATGGAATGTTTGGGATAGCTTGGGAGAGGGCTATCAGATGAAAGGCATGACCCAACTGGCAATCAAGTACTACCAAAAGTCTTTAGTTCTAAATCCTCAGAACCAGCATGCCATACAGCAAATTGCCAAAATGCAGGGAGGGGACTAGATTTTTTTCCAGACCCCTTTTTGCCATTTCCAGCCCTCGTTCACCTTGACCCAGCGGCCGGGGATATAAGTATGACCTTTTTTGTGAGGCATGCACTGCCCCTTTTCCCAAACATAAGTTTGCTGGGGTTTGTCCCATTTCCAATGCCCTTTGATCCAGATAGACTTATTGCCACAATGGTGGATCTGTTCCTGCTTATGCATATCAGGAAGCTTGTAGGCAATGGTTTGGCCTGTAACGGTAATGGTAATTGCAGAGAGAAGGAGAGAAAGAAGGAAAGCTTTTTTCATTTTGGACTTTGATAGAGTCTGCTAATAATCCGAGTGCAGTATTCAAAGTGCGTCCTTTATTACCGTCAATGTACTATCCGATAGCTGTTTTTTTATTACGAGAAGATTAAATCTTAAACAAAGCTTCCTGAACACAAACAATTCGTGTCTGAGTGGTATTTAGTTGGCATAGCGCGCAAAAATCCCCATCGGTAGGCGACGCCCTGATTTTTCGGGCATATATAGCTCGCCAGATTCGATCGATTTGGCACTAGGAAAGTGGGTCATCACCAAGTTTTGCAATATCATGGGTGAATATCCTAGAGAGTAGCTATTAAACACCAAAAACGACTGTTTTGGAGCCAATATCTGGCCTACTGCCTGTGAAAGCTCGTCGATCATATCATCCAATTTCCACTTCTCACCCTTTGGGCCATGGCCATAAGCAGGTGGATCGAGGATGATTCCTTGGTATTGGCGTTCGCGTCTTGCTTCGCGCTTGACAAATTTAAAGGCATCTTCCAATAACCAGCGGATATCTTGCAGATTGCTGGCTTGCATATTGGCATTGGCCCAATTGAGGACATTTTTGATCGAGTCGCAGTGGATGACATCGGCACCGCCTGCTCTAGCCGCCAAAGAGGCACCGCCCGTATAGGCAAATAGATTGAGGACCTTGGGTTTATTGAGACGCTTGCTTTGCTCGTAGATATAGTTCCAATTGCTGGCCTGCTCCGGAAAAATCCCGACATGCTTAAAGCCAGTGAGTCCAAGTCTAAATTTCAACTTCATCCCTTTGTAATGGTATTTGACAAACCATTGGTCGGGCATTTTCTTGGGACGCTCCCATTTGCCGGAGTGGCTCCCTTCTTGTACAAAGCGAGCATGGGTTTGCGCTTTCCATTGTTCCTCTTTCAGAGAACGCCCCCACACGGCTTGTGGCTCCGGTCGACGCAAAGTATAAGGCCCAAAACGTTCGAGTTTCTCGCCATTGCCTGAGTCAATCAGCGCATAGTCTTGCCAGTCATCAGAGGGAGTAAGCAGCATTGGGCAATTATTGAAGGGATAATTTGTTGATCGGAAGAGGGATTGAGGCTTCGAAGTTATGAATTGTTACTTCAATAATTCAAAAACTCAGCCATTCAAATACTAATATCGGACTCTGGTGGCGGATTCTAGCCAGCAACGCAGCGGAAAACTATCGCCTATCTGAAAGCCATAAAAGAGGACCTCTTCTTGGGTCGGCATGCCTTTTCGGTATTCTTGGATGAGTTTGATGGCTTCAGACTCTAGCTCAGGATTGGTATTCATTGCCTCCTCACAGTAGTCAATCGCGAGCCATTTGGTGGCTTTTTGCTCCAAGGGCGTAAAATTGCAAAATGGACCCGCTTGGGCCACCATCTCTGCCAAAAACAAATAGGGTTGTCCCCAGTCCGGCAAAGTCTCATCTGCATATTCGACATATAGGCGAGCTGTTCGGAAGTTGCTGATTTGGCGGTAGAGTTCCGCGAGGCGGAGAAAATCCTGAGCTTTGAAATACGGGTTTTTCTCTAACTCTATCGCCCTCTCCAACCAAGGCAGGGCCCGCAAATGTTGGGCTTGTTCGAGGGCTTCGATTGCTGCCACCCGAGCCGCATAGGGCTCATCCGCTACCAAAGGATAGCGATACAAGACCGAATCACGAAAATCAGATGCC
Organism: Bacteroidota bacterium; assembly: GCA_038534415.1. Lineage (GTDB taxonomy): Bacteria > Bacteroidota > Bacteroidia > J057 > J057 > JBCAWW01. The sequence goes on from JBCAWW010000004.1 coordinate 9,493, forward strand.
TGACAGCCATTGAGACGCAAGCATGTATATAAAAAGCGATAATCCGTCGGACGCATCAAATCCCGCTCCAAGGGAGCTCGAAACTGCTCCTTAAGTTGTGCGCAGGAGGGAATCACACTTTGCAGGGCCTCAGCCAAACGTAAGCGATAGACCCCCGCTTGCGGCAGTTGCTCAGGAGACCAGGTATCCAGATTGAGCCAAAGATTTTCGAGAAAACAAAAGTTGAGAATCCACTCCTCCTGCCTCCCTTGGCCTGACTCTATCGTTCGCAGCAGGCGTTCGCTATACTGCTCCATAAAGTAGGCGGGCATGACCTCCGGTCGAACGCTCAGACACCGTCTGAGACTAGGAAAAAATGCATTGGTGAGAGAATCTTGGTACAGAATTACGCATTGGCCCTGCACTTTGAGCCAGTATTCTCGCTCCTCCGGATAATTACGCTCAAAAAAACGATAAATATCCAACAAGGTGCGCATATGCCTCATCTGCAAGCTATCATCCGCGCTTTGCAACTGCTCGAGCGCAAAGGACGCAGGACTCAGAGAAGCAAATTTTTGCTGATTGGATTGAAGGAGCTTTTGGCTCGCCTCTAATGCAAAGACTAGCTCATTGTTTTGCAGCGCCTTTTCAATCTCGGAGGGACTTTGCCCTAGACATTGAGGCACATAGCAAAAAAGCAGGACCGGAAAAACGAGCAATGCAAATTGACGAACAAATACAGACAACTTAGATCGATTAATCAACTACGCGACGGATAAACCAGCGGTCATTGAGCGCTACACCAAGAGTAAAGCGCGCGTATAATTCTTCAACGGGTTGATTGAGGGCTAAATTGCCTCGCTTGCCGAGGGCAAAGCTTAAATTGACCCGCGAAGTTGCACGTCCCTGGTTGAGACGAGAGTTACCCTTGCGAGATGAAGGTAATCCAAATCCAAAGGTAAAGCCATAGTCATTGATCGGAGCGTCCCCAAAATTGGCGATGTACGATTGCTTATAGTAAGCACCAAAGCGGTAGCTGATCCGCTCGATATAGCGGAAGGAGTCAAATTGAGGAATCACCTCGCCTCCAACAGAGATACGGGTTTCGCGCCCAAAATTGCCATCGCTGCTGTATTGCTCGAAAGCATTCCAATCTTGCATGGTAAAATCAGCCGCTAATGACCAATAACCAGGTTTGTGTAGGGCAAGACCTACTCCATATTTAAAGGGAAGTTGGATATCTCTGACTCCAAAGGTACGAGAGACAATGGTGTCCTCGATCACTGTATTGGTAAAAGTAGTTACCTGATCTTCTTTGAGACCAAAGTTATAGTCTACGGTTCCTCCTACTCGCCAGAGAATATTTTTTGTTTTGTTTAGCGTGTCTTGATAGATAAAACCCGCTTGTACATTACTGCCTCTCAGAAAACGATCTTCTGCCGCTGCTACAATCTGAAATGGGGTGGTAGAAATTGAGTCAGACTGACGAATCGTCGTGAGCCACTCTTGGCGGATCCCCCCAAAGATATACTGACCCGTGATCCCTAAACGCAGGCGATTGTCCAACAAGCGTCCGGCAAAGCCGAGAAAAACTTGGTTGGTTCCCCCTTCGCCGAGGTATTGACTATCCTGAACGTAGGTAGAGTCGTCGATAATGATTTGTTGATAATCACGTATTTCATAACCAACCGCACTATAAGGCGAAAAACCCATCGAAAAGACCATCCCATTATTGGCAGGAAAGGCAAAAGATAAGTTTTGGAAGCCCGCAGTAATTTGGTCTTCGGTCGAGCTAGAAGAGTTGAAGCGAGAATATTGACCAAAGGCAGAGACATCCATCGTCGTAAAGATGATATCTCCCATAGCCGCTGGATTGGTCCGGTTGATGGAGAAATAGTTGTCGGCGGCAATGCCAACTCCTCCCATACCTGCATGACGAGCCGAAGCATTTTGGAAAATCTCTCCGATGGCATATCTAGAATAGGGACTCAGCGTCAACTGCTGTGCATTAAGGGATGTAAACAGCAATAGCTGTAAAATTCCCAGCGAAAAAATAGTTCTGATCATACAGTCAAAATGTGATAAATGCCTCGCAGGTTGAGATTTGCGTCTGCAAAGTTGAGGTTTTTCAGGTGATTTTCAAAGAATGGACGATCTCCACCTGTTAAGATTATCTTAATGTTTGCCCCATATTTGGCGCGATAGCGCTCAATCATCCCTTCTACCTCCGCCAAAATACCTTGTAAAACACCAGAAAGAATGGAATTTTGGGTACTATCACCAACCAAAGGCGGTGCCGGATCAAAGTCAATTAGCGGCAGCCTAGCCGTAAATTCGTGTAAGGCGCGAAACCGCATTTGAATGCCGGGAGCGATACCGCCCCCCTGATAAATGCCTGCTGCATCCGCTACATCATAGGTCAAAGCCGTACCCGCGTCTATTACTAGCACAGGACCACGACCAAAATGCGCCAAAGCCCCAATCACCGCAACGATACGATCGGTACCGAGGGTTTTAGGCGTAGCATAAGCGCTTGCAATGGGGAGCTTCATCTGGCTATGGACAAACATAATCTCAGCAGGATGCGTGAAATGGCTCCAACCCGGCAAGTTTTCCAACTCAATAGGGCGCGCCACACTCATCCATCCTACTTTCAGACGTTGCTCGGAGGGAATACGCTGTAAGAGTTTAGGCCAAATCTCTTGGAGTCCTCTGGTTTCGGCACGTTCTACCCACTGGAGATCACCCTCAGCAAAATAACCTATTTGGGTGCGGGTGTTGCCCATATCTACGGCAAGTATGGCAGGACTCATAATAAAAAGCGGACTTCTTTAAAGTCATAATAACGAAGTTTTTGGTCCCGTTGTACCGCTAGCTTGCCTTGAGGATTTACGCCGACGATCATCCCTTCAAATGCTCCATCCTCGTCTTCTAGGTGGATGGCTTCTTGATAGCCGTAAAGATTGTCGTAGTAGTCCCGGTCAATCTGCGCTTGCTGACCATTTTTGAGTTGGAGATATCTTGCTTCGATTTTTTCTAGCATTCGCTGCAAAACATCCTCCCGACTAAGCATATCCGCACTATGACGCCGCATAGAGGTAGCTGTATTTTCGAGCGCTGGTGCAAAATTTTGCTGATTGACATTGAGACCAATTCCTACGACACAAGCCTTGAGAGTCGAGCCTTCCAATTGATTTTCGATCAGGATACCCGCCACCTTTTTTTGATCGATAAGCAGGTCGTTGGGCCATTTGATCTTAACGTTCGCCGCAGGCAAAAAGGCCTGAATCGTATCCTGCACCCCGAGACAGATCGATTTACTGAGAATAAAAAGTTTGCTCAGATCCAAAAATCGGGGATAATAGATCAGACTGAGTAGCAGATTGGTCTCCGGAGGAGCCGCCCAAGTATTGCCCTTTTGCCCCCGCCCCATACTTTGAAATTCGGCCGTAATCAAGGTTCCTTCCAAGGGATTTTCACCTAATAAATTGAGTGCGTAGGTGTTAGTAGAAGTCGTGTCTTGCAACCTTATCCAGTGATGACCAGTAAAAAGAGTCTTAAGCATGAGGTTTTTATTTCCCGAAAAACAAGTAAATTTAATCTCTAAGTAGAAAGATTTCTCGTTTTTATAGAAAAAATCTACCTACCTAGTACTCATTCATTTATCCTGGCTCATTAGCCGAACCCTATTATAGACTGCATGACAAAAGTTTTTCTTGACGCTAAAGCGCTTTCAGACCTCGCCATCGAGGGACTCCTAGAGATGAAGGGACAAAATATCGTACGATTAGATTTGCGTGAAACAGAAGGTGCGGTGACTGACTTTTTTGTCATTTGCACTGGCACTTCTGACCGTCATGTCCAATCCTTGTCCGAGTCCGTAGTCAAGCTGATCAAAGACCAAGCCAACGAAAGACCTCTAAGCATCGAAGGAAAGGAAACTGGGGAATGGGTTTTGACAGACTACTTCAATGTTGTAGTCCACATCTTTCAAGAAGAAAAAAGAAATTTTTACCGCCTCGAAGATCTTTGGGGCGATAGCGAGCGCGAAGAGATCGCTGAATCTTTCGCGGCTTAGCAATAAAATTTATTTAGCAATTACTGTGTTCTCATTTATTGGGGACACAGTATTTTTTTACTTCACCTATAGTCATTGGGAGTGCCAAACGCTTTCCTAGACTGCCACTTTTGCAATCATCTCCAATATACTCGGCCAACCAGCATCTGAATGCTGACGAGCTTCCTCACTCACAAATCCCTTTTGACTCAGGCTCAAGAGACAAGCGTTCTCCGAAGGAGTAATCTCAAAACTCACCAGGGCATAGTTTTCGGGCTTATCTTCCAAAGCTGAAAATTGCGTCCAATAGGTATAGCTAAACTTCTGCTCCGGCACAAATTCTTGGATGATACCATGATCGCGATAGGCTTGCCCCTCATATTCACCTTGAAAAACGATGCTAGCGCCCGCCTGCCAGTCCGAAACTGCTTCGGTGCCGTAGAGATACTGCTTGATTTTGGCGGGATTGATGAGCGCGTCCCACAGCTGCGCGGGCGTGGCTTGAATAGTGATCCTGTGATGGATGCTGAGATCTAATAACATAGGTATGATTTGCGGCCCAAATTAGCCGTTCTGCCTTAGATCCGATAGCATATGAGGGAGTTATTGGTATCTATGAGGGTGCTCTCCGCTTCGCGGAACGCTTATCTCAAACAAGCACAGCGAGTCCCAAAACCTAGATCTCTACAAGCGATATCGCCCCGGCGTAACGCCATACTGCTGCTTGAAAACCCGCTGAAAATGCTGCGGGCTCGAATACCCCAATTCATAAGCGATTTCTTTGACATTTTGTTGGGTATCGCGCAGGAGGAGGCAAGCATTTTCAAGGCGTAGCTGCGCGAGATAAGCAAAGACCGTCGTACCAAATAACTCTTTAAAGCCTTTTTTGAGTTTATACTCATTGATGCCCACCTCACGAGCGAGTTCGGCGAGACTGAGTGGGTTTTGGAGGCGCTGCCGAACGATTTCCTTGGCCGCTTGTAGCTTCTTTTTGTCAGTATCGGAACGAATAAACTGAGCGTTCCGCAAGCGGTAAGCCTCAAAAGCTTCTACCTGCAAAACCAATAGTTCAAGGCTCTTAGAAAGCAAAAACACCTCCTGCAAGCGCCCTTGATAAGGACTATGCTGAATCTCTCTGATATTGCGCTCCATCGCCTGACTCAGCGGCAAGAATTCAGCGTATAAAATCGAGCTTTTGCCTTGGAGAATCCCTTCACAAAAGCGGCTCAAAGCATCACTACCGCCATCCATCAAACGTAAAAATGTCTCCTGACTATACCGCAGCCCAAAAGTCTCAATCTCTAGGCTCCGATTATAGACGCTGAGGTCCATCTCCTCCGAATACATCAAATTGTAATGCCCTGCCTGCAGGGAAAATTGCCGAGCAAGCTGCTTATGCTTGAAGTCATAATCTCCCTTTAAACCAAAATGAAGCTGTACATCGCTATGATCCGTATGGCTGTGATGCCAGTCATGACGAGAATAAACGATCTTGGCCAATCCTAGCTGCACTTCTGGCAAAACCCAACGGCTAAGCGCGATTTCGCCAAACTCAAAGGGTATATGTTGCTGCTCGATCATGGGATCGCCACGGTGATTTTGACAGGCTGATGGTCGCTGTACTGAAAGCCAAGATCCATGCCTTCTACCTGCACCAATGAGACATTGGGGGAAAGCAAAAAGTAGTCGATCACGTAGCGAGAGGTAGTGTCAGGATTTAAAGGCGCTGCTAGCGAACGATTAGTCGGGATACGATGATCAGCGGCCCATTGCCAGCCTGCGGCCGGATAGTCTTTGGGAACAAAATAACGCGCTGCGCGCTCACTTTCCTTGAGCTCAAAGCCCGCCACTCCCTCAAAATCAGGTGGAAATTGATTCCAATCCCCTCCAACAATTACTGCATTTCCCTTGGCGTATTCCTCCAGTAGAACTGCCTTTAGCTGTTTCATTTGCTGCTGCTTGAGACTCCCATCATCATAGGCCGAATTATGGGTATTGATGACCACCAAATCACGTTCAGTATCAAGTGGGTAACGATTGAGCAAAAAGCAGCGATCTAGAAAAAACAAATAAGTAGGCCAATCGTAATTGCCCTTGAAGCTGTAGCGAATCGCTTCAGCAGCTTGCTTTCGGCTGTAAGTCGCCACGCCCGACCAAACCTTGCCCAGCGGTTCAAGCAAGGGTATCGGGATATAATCGACCCTATAATTGGTACCAAAAGAGGCACTGAATAGTTCAAGTTCCTTGCCGATGGCGGCGTATTCGTCTTGATAGTGGGAGCGCTTTGAGGCACGATCGACTTCTTGAAGGAGGAAGAAATCGATCTCGTCCTCCCATTGAGCGATTTGCCCGAGGACGCCCTCCCGATTTTTATTGACAATCTCTTCGGGCATATAAACCATCTCTCCGCCATCATAAAAGAAGTCTGATTCTGCTCCTAGGCCCATAAAACCGATATTCCAGCTTAGGAGAGTAAGCGTACTGTCATTGGGAGCTAGGGTCCGAGCGTTCTGCGAAGCAGTCTCTATCTCAGAAACCATACTTGCTGGCGGATCAAAATCATAGATCATCGCGTAGCCAATCACAGCGACCAAGTAGATCACAAACAGTCCGACTAGGATGCCGAGGCTGCGGAGGACAATTTTGAAGGTCTTATTCATGAGAGAGGAGCTTGTACTTAAAGGTACGAAATTGCAGGCTAAGCGCTTGCCGCTCACTCAAAATGAAAGGAGAATTGGGGAAAAGCGCAGGACGACTGCAAGGAGAAAAATGTGAGGATACTTCCCGTATTGCGCTCAGCTGATGACTTCGTGGGGTCTACTCACCGCAAGCGATTATAAGGCTGGCAGCAGATCAGTTTGTTTTCAATAAAAAGACGCACTGCATCGTCAAAACGCAGTACGTCCAAGGAAAAATTACAAAATTCGCTATAAGTTGATTCCTATTCCGCTCCGGAACATAAAGCCTCCGCCAAAATTTTGGGTAAACTCCAAAATATCAATCCCCGACTGAGTTGGCATACTTGGGTCTTGGGTACGAGACAAATTCATATCCATCGAAACCAATTGTAAGGGTATTCCGACTTCCAGATAAATCTTATCGGTCAGAGGGATGATGGCTGCTGGCACCAGATGAAAGGTAAATCCAGTGCCAATTTCTTTTTCGGTAAAGCGATCAGCAGTCAGCGGATCGGAGCGAAAACTGTATTGAGACCAGGTGGTCGAAAGTCCCATTTGCCAAACAACTTTGCCCTCGTCGCCGGCCAATTTGCGGCTGATCTCATAACGAAAAGCATTGTAAAATGAATTGCTGGAAGCCAGATCCGTAGTGATACTCGCAAAGCGAATATTGGACCATTCGAGCTGGTGCTTACTCCCATTGGCTTTGTGAAATAATATCGAGGCCGAAGGCCCAAAAAGCTGGATGGGATTATCCCCTTCCAATTGATACTGGATGCTGAGGTTTGCTTGCAGCGAGATGGCTGGCGCTTGCGCCCAGACTTTGATAGTGCTGATCATCAAAAGCCCGACGAAGAGGTGTTTTATCATAAATCAATGATAGGGATTTGCCAAGCCCCATAAAATGCAAAAAGGAGAGCATGCCAACAGGAATCCCCCATTTGTATGGTGAGTCAGTTTGGTTTTTGCTCCCGAAAGCTTTCTGGACAAATCCACAATGAGAGGCGAACGAGTAGCGGCGCAACATTTTTGCGCCGTCAAAAATGAGCGTTCTGCGAAGCAAAACCCCTTAGCTTGGCAAATACGATCCCTCCCGATTTCTGGTAGAAGGGGCCGATAGGCGAAAGCGAGATGTACAACTTTTACCGCTGCGCGGAACGCTCACCACAAAAAAAACCGCAGGTCAAAAGACCCACGGTTTGTATCTATGATATCGAAGACCGGAGGCCTACAAATCAAACTTAATGCCTTGTGCCAATGGCAATTCATCAGACCAATTGATGGTGTTGGTTTGGCGACGCATATAGGCTTTCCAAGCATCCGAGCCAGATTCACGGCCACCGCCGGTTTCTTTTTCTCCACCAAAGGCTCCCCCAATCTCAGCACCAGAAGTACCGATATTGACGTTGGCAATCCCACAATCAGAACCTAACAATGACAAGAAGCGCTCAGATTCGCGCATATTGTCGGTAAAGATGGCAGATGATAGCCCTTGAGGTACGCCATTATTGAGAGCGATGGCTTCTTCTACATTATCGTACTTCATCAAGTACAAGATCGGCGCAAAAGTCTCAGACTGTACCATCTCATAGCTATTGTCAGCTTCGACGATGGCAGGCATGACATAAGTGCCAGTAGTGTACTGCTCACCTTCCATCACTTCCCCGCCAAACAATAGCTTACCGCCTTCTTCTTGGACCTTGGTCAAAGCAGTCTGCATATTGTTGACCGCGTCTGTATCGATTAGCGGACCGATCAATGTGTTTTCATCCAAAGGATGACCGATACGACCACCCAAAGAGCCATAAGCCGCTACGAGCTTCTCCTTGAAGGTATCGTAGATATCGCTGTGGATGATCAGACGGCGGGTAGAAGTACAGCGTTGACCGCAGGTACCTACCGCCCCAAACACAATCGCAGGGATAGCCAAGCGTAAGTCAGCGTGCTGACTGATAATGATGGCATTGTTGCCTCCCAACTCAAGCAATGATTTGCCCAAGCGAGCACCGACTGCAGCTGCGACTGATTTACCCATACGAGTAGAACCTGTAGCAGATACCAATGGCATTCTGTGATCAGCGGCCATGCGTTCGCCAGTGGCGCGATCCCCCACGATGAGGTTAAAGACGCCGTCAGGAAGATTGTTGGCACGCATAACCTCCGCGACGATATTCATACAAGCTACTGCGGTCAAAGGCGTTTTTTCGCTCGGCTTCCAAACCGATACATTGCCACAAACGGCCGCGATCATGGAGTTCCAAGCCCAAACGGCTACTGGGAAGTTAAAAGCAGAGATAATCCCTACCGTACCCAACGGATGCCACTGCTCGTACATGCGGTGGTGATGACGCTCAGAGTGCATTGTCAGACCATACAACTGACGAGAAAGGCCCACGGCAAAATCACAGATGTCGATCATCTCTTGGACTTCACCCAAACCTTCTTGGTAGATTTTGCCCATTTCCAGGCTCACAAGTGCACCTAATGGCTCTTTATACTTGCGGAGGGCATCGCCAATCTGACGGACTATTTCACCACGCTTAGGCGTAGGGATATCGCGCCAAACCACATAAGCTTCTTCCGCCGCTTTGACTACGAGTTCGTAGCTCGCCTCATCAGCATACTGAACCGAACCCAACAAACTGCCGTCAGCTGCTGAATAGATCGGGTGGTATTCCTGATCTGGAGCATGCCAGCTTTCTGTACCAGTGTGTACAACTGGGTTCTTTTCTTTGATGCCGAGTTGGCTAAGAATTTCTTGATATTGTTCCTTTACTGCTTGCATATATTCTGTTTTGCGAATATTTACTCTCCTTCGCCTTCGATGATTACTCCCGTTGCTTCAAAGGCAATCTCGATTTTAGGCTCTGTGTATTTCTCGGCAGCTTCTTCTTCGCTCATACCGCCATCCATTGCATAGTGGCGGAGGTCTTCAACCGAAGTAGTATCCGTATAAGCACGCCCTTCTACGATGGCGTTTTTACCAGGACTATCCTTAGGTACAAAAAAGCCATAATCTTTAAAGCGTACTCTCATATTGCTACCATCAGCAAGGGGCATCGTCATCCAGCAACCTTTGGCCTGGCAAGCGGCTTCGATTGGACCAGAGATTTTAACGTCCATGCTGCCCGTTTCTGTAACGGCTGCTTGTAGATCCGCTACAGGCATTGCATTCATCGCATCAATACGTAGTCCGTGAAAGCTAGTAACGCCATCGGGACTAAGGCTATCTGCAGGAAAAGTCATTTTTTCCACCTCTACTACTGCTTCCGCTGCAGCTTCGTCAACATTCTCAGTCTGAGCTGATTCACTGGTTTGGCATGCCGTCCATACGAAGGCTACCATCATGAGATAAAAGAATCTTTTCATTTTTCGTGATTTTAGTAGCGCAAAATTACAGATAATGTGAGGCAGTTCAAACTGATTTGCCTCAGCCCCCTCTCTGTCTCGCTACTGATTACGCTATGCTAAATACGATTGACTTGATACGGATTACTTGCTACTTACTTAATATAGCTCGCGGCCTTTTGTATCTTCGACCATGAAAAAATGGCGTTTATTTATCGATACAGGAGGCACATTTACCGATTGTATCGCTTATGACCCACTAGACCAAGTCCATCGTATCAAGGTTCTCAGCAGCAGTGCATTGCGAGGCCGTTTGTTAGCGCCTAAGGAAAACGCTTGGTCGATTCAAATCAATTGGTCTCATCAAGCCCCCATTTTTGAAGGCTACCAACTAAGCGTTCTGGGACAGCCAGGACAGTGGAATGTCGTCCAGCTCGACCCTCGCCAACATCTTTTGCTAGTCGATCGCCCTCTCCCAGCCAACTTTGCCGGGCTAGACTTTGAGATTAGCGCCCAAGAAGAAGCCCCCATTCTTGCCGCACGATTGTTGACAGAGACACCGCTGCGCGGAACGCTTCCCCCTCTCGAAATGCGGCTAGGGTCTACGAAAGGCACCAATGCCCTACTCGAACAAAAAGGCGCCAAAGTGGGCCTCCTCATCACCCAAGGTTTGGGCGATTTACTTGAGATTGGCACCCAACAACGACCGGCCCTCTTTGCCCTCCATGTCCAAAAGCCGCCGCAGATTTATCATCAAGTATGGGAAGTGCCTGAGCGATTGGCAGCCGATGGTGAGGTGATTCAGGCCTTGGACCTCAATCAGATCGAGCAATGGATACAAAAAGGTGCTTTTAAGGATTGTGATTCGCTGGCGATTGCGCTCTTGCATAGCTACCGCAATCCCATCCATGAGCAGCAACTCCAGCAACTACTAGAAGAGTATAAAATTCCTTATATCTCCGCTTCCCACTTACTGGCTCCCGAGATCAAATTGGTGCCGCGCGCGCAAACCGCCGTGGTCAACGCCTATCTCGCACCCATTATGGAGCAATATCTCCAAGCCGTACAAACCCCTTTGGCGCAAGACTCCCTCAAGGTGATGACCAGCGCTGGTGGACTGATTGGAGCGGAGCACTTTCAGGCCAAAGACAGCCTTTTGAGTGGGCCTGCCGGAGGGATCGTAGGCGCAGTTTGGGCTGCCCAAAAAGCCGGTATCAGCAGTATCCTCACTTTGGACATGGGAGGCACAAGCACCGACGTAGCACGCTACGATGGCGCTTACAGCTATAAATATGCGGTTAAGGTCGGCCATGCCGAACTCTTAAGCCCAGCGCTCGCCATCGAAACCGTAGCAGCAGGCGGCGGTTCGATCTGCTCTTTTGAGGGAGAAAAACTACAAGTAGGACCAGAAAGTGCAGGCGCTTTTCCCGGTCCGGCTTGCTATGGTGCGGGAGGTCCTTTGACCATCACTGATGTCAATCTGCTATTAGGGCAGTTAGATCCGGATTCATTTCCAGTCCCGATTAGTATCGCTGCTGCGCAGAACGCTTTGGCCGCCCTATCTGAGGTTGCCCAACTTAGCGAAGCGGTTCTCTTGGCGGGATTTTCGCGCATCGCCAATGAAAAAATGGCCGGGGCCATCCGCAATATCTCCGTACAACAAGGCTACAATCCCTCCGAATATAGCCTGCTCAGCTTTGGAGGGGCCGGTGGACAGCATGCCTGCGCGGTAGCCAAGTTGCTGGGGATCGAGCAGGTCCTGATTCCTTATGAAGCCAGCATCTTGAGTGCAAGAGGCATGGGCCAAGCCGTCATCGAGCGCTTTGCTAGCAAGCAATGCTTACGAGCGTTCCGCGAAGCGGACCCCCAACTCAAATCCGAAATCGAAGGGCTCAAAACCCAAGCGCTGGCAGCCCTAAAACAAGAAAACACTCATCAGACTCCCGCCCGTATCAAAGCCGTATGGCTGCAAATGCGTATCAAAGGGCAGGACAATAGTCTGTCGGTCTTATATGAGGCGGGAGAAGCAATATTGCCGCGCTTCCGAGCCCAATACGAACAGCTCTACGGGCATTGGATAGAGGACCGTGCGATCGAATTGGTGAGTCTTAGAGTCAGTGCTGTTTTGCAAGCAGCAGGGGAAGCGTTCCGCGAAGCGGCTCTCACTCCCTACCCAGCCAAAGCCGCCGGCAAAGTCAATCATTTTGATCGCTATCTCTGGGAAGAGCTCAAGGCGGGCGCTCAGATCAAAGGACCCGCCCTGCTGCAAAGTCAATTTACGACCGTGGTAGTACCGGAGGATTGGGAATTGATGCTCGATCATCATCTCAGTGCGCAATTGTCAGTTTGCAAACAGTCCCTTGGCCTTGAGCAGAGCCCAGAAAGTGAGCAGTTGAGCCTTGATCCGATCGAGCTAGAGTTGTTTACGCATCGCTTTCAATCGATCGCGGAGGAGATGGGCGCTTTGCTAGAGCGCACGAGTTTTTCGGTCAATGTGAAGGAACGGCTGGATTTTTCCTGCGCACTTTTAGACGCCGATGGCTATTTAGTAGTTAATGCCCCTCACATCCCGGTGCATCTGGGGAGTTTAGGACTTTGTGTACGAAAGGTAGCGGCCAAAATTGATATTGGGCCAGGAGATGTAGTCATCACCAATCATCCGGCCTATGGCGGCTCGCACTTGCCGGACATCACTTTGATCAGAGCCGTATTTGATCAAAATGGCAATCGAATCGCTTATCTCGCCAATCGGGCTCATCATGCCGAAGTAGGGGGAAAACGACCGGGTTCTATGCCGCCTGATGCTGTAAATTTGGCCGAAGAAGGGATTGTTTTTCCGCCGATGTATATGGTCAAAGCGGGTGTCGGCCAATGGGAGGCCATCGAATCGCATCTTGCCAGCGGAGCCTATCCAAGTCGTGCTATACATGAAAATATCGCCGATCTCAACGCGGGCCTGGCTTCTTTGCAGATTGGCGTGAGTCGCTTGCAAGCATTGGCAGATGCCCATGGCGAACAAAAAGTCCGCTTTTATATGCAGGCCTTGCAGGATTATACCCAGCGGTCCTTGAGCAAAAGTCTAGAGAAGCTGCCAGATCGGGTTTACGGCGCTGCCGAACGCTTGGACGACGGCAATGAATTGCGAGTGGAAATCAGTAAGCAGCGCAATCAGCTATGCTTTGATTTTAGGGGTAGTGCGGCGGTTCATCCCTCCAATCTCAATGCCAATGAGGCGATCGTCAATAGTGTCGTCATGTATGTGCTGCGGCTCATGCTGGAGGAGGATATCCCACTCAATGAAGGCTTGATGCAAAATGTAGCCCTGATTATTCCCGAGGGCATCCTTTCGCCGAGATTTGTGGACGATCCGCAAGCTTGTCCGGCGGTAGTCGGGGGCAATGTCGAAACTAGCCAACGGCTGGTCGATACCCTCATCAAGGCGCTTGAACTTGCTGCCTGCAGCCAAGGCACGATGAACAATCTGCTCTTTGGCAATGAAGCCTTTGGCTATTATGAGACGATTTGTGGGGGAGTAGGAGCGGGGCCCGGCTTTGAGGGGGCCGATGCGGTCCATCAACATATGACCAATACGCGCATTACCGACCCGGAGATCATGGAACTGCGTTATCCGGTGCGTCTGGAACGATTTGCGATCCGGCAGGGCTCCGGCGGCAAGGGCAAATGGCAAGGCGGCAATGGTATCATACGAGAGATTCGTTTTTTGGCCCCATTGGCTTTGACCCTACTAAGTCAGCATCGAGTCGTCGCGCCTTATGGTTTGGCGGGGGGAGCCGCCGGCAAAAAGGGCATCCAATGGGTAGAAAGAAACGACAAAAATCGCGAGGACTTGTTAGGTATTGCTGCGGTGGAGATCGAAAAAGGGGATATGATCCATTTAGAATCGCCCGGAGGGGGAGGATACGGCGCTTCCAACTAGATATATTCCAGTAAATGGAATGTAATAATTTTGAAACACTAGCCTTTGGCGGTAGATGCTAAACCCACATATTTGTAATGATTCTTATAGGCATTACGCCAGATACAGAAGCTAGGGGTTAGGGTGACTCTCCCGATAGGGATTGAGTC
>JBCAWW010000005.1:0-23142 GCA_038534415.1 Bacteroidota bacterium
CTGTTAAGGACATTTTTCGCCTAGCGAGCATCACGTCCAGATTTACAATAATGGCCATGATTTTATACAGTCAGTTTTTGCTCATCTTCTAGCTCTTTTCCTTTTTGGAAAATATGTGCGAGGGCCCACAAAGTAAGCGACAAAATAAGAGCCGTTGAGGGAAATGACCAAGAAAATGCATGTTCAAGGTCGCCAAGATCAAAATTTTGCTGCACATAAAAATATCCAATTGAGGCAGCGAGAAATTCGATTGCTTCTAATATTAAGAATCCCCAAGCGGCTTGCTTGATCAAGAGTATGCTCTCCGCATGAAACGTTTGCCCATCCAATACCCTCCTCATAAAGTGCATAAAAAAACGCATGATCAACATTAAGCAGCTTAACCACATGAGCGCAATTAAAAGCGGATAGGAGGTGGTGAGTCTGTCGAGATGTTTGACTGGTACTTCAATCGAGGCTGCGCTAAAGGATACTTGAACAGGTATATTTTTTCCCCCATTCAAATAGACGACTTCTTCGGTAATAGATAAGCTCGAAGAGAGACCTAGTTTCATTAATTCGGGGTCAAGCGTAAGCATAATGATACCTGCAAAAGCTACGATTGCGATGAGCACGATTAGCCCCCAATAAGAAATTCTAGTGAGTAAATAGAGTAGCCGGAGGCTAAGAGGATTTTCCATATATCAATCAATATTTGCCTAAAAGTAATAAAAATTTGTTGTTTATCAATAAACAACAACTCCAAACCGCCTACATCCACTTGCCATGGGGCTTAGAACTTTACTTTAGGCTTGCGTCTTCTCGATTAGGGGGTTCGTGGTTTTACCGCTTTGCGGAACGCTTATTTTTGAGATCCAGCATATCATTTCATGGTTCCGAGATGATCGACAGCCAAAAAGACATCCCCGCCACGCTCGGCGAGTGGGGATCTTGAAAAACGTTCTGCGAAGCAGAAAACAAAAAGAGAGAAGCTTAGATTGACGCCTATGCGATCTGATTGCTAAAAGACTCGAGCCCCTTAAGCCCAAGAGAGGAAGATCGCGATTAGGGTAGCTTGGATCAGGGCTATTGGCCTTTTTCTTTTCAGATATCAGCAGTAGGGAGAGATTTATGGAGGGAGATGCAAAATTTTGTTACTTCAGCTTGTAAACAAAGGAACATTTTTGTTGAATCCTTGTTAGCTTTGTGGTGAACTTTGGTTCAATACACAATCACATTTTTTCATTTTCTATAATCTATAGCACTATGGCATTTTCACTCCCCGAGTTACCTTACGCGCACGACGCGCTAGAGCCCCATATTGACGCACGTACCATGGAGATTCACCATGGCAAGCACCACAATGGTTATACAAACAAGCTAAACGCTGCTATCGAAGGCACTGCTCACGCTGATATGAGCATCGAAGAGCTCTTGGCTTCTCCAGCTAGCGGCGCGATCCGCAACAATGGCGGTGGATACTACAATCACGATCTATTTTGGCAGATCATGAGCCCCAATGG
This sequence comes from Bacteroidota bacterium, assembly GCA_038534415.1. Lineage (GTDB taxonomy): Bacteria > Bacteroidota > Bacteroidia > J057 > J057 > JBCAWW01. The sequence goes on from JBCAWW010000005.1 coordinate 1,503, forward strand.
TGGTGGTGAGCCTAGTGGAGCCCTTGGCGACGCGATCAATGCGGCTTTTGGTTCTTACGAAGCTTTCAAAGACGCTTTTGCTAAAGCTGCAGCCACTCGTTTTGGTTCTGGTTGGGCATGGTTGATCAAGAAAGCCGACGGTAGCGTTGGCGTTACTTCTACGCCTAACCAAGACAATCCTTTGATGGACGTCGCTGACGAGCAGGGAACCCCGCTATTGGGCCTTGACGTTTGGGAGCACGCTTATTACCTAAACTACCAAAATCGTCGTCCTGACTATATCAACGCTTTCTTCAACGTCATCAATTGGGATGCTGTTGCAGCGCGTTTCTAGCTAAGTACAAAGACAAAAGTATTTAGTATAAAGACTGATTTTGCTTCGCAGAACGCTTATCTTTTATCTCCATACTGAAGTCTAAAGCATAAAAAAGCCGGCTATCACATTTGATAGCCGGCTTTTTTTATTTCTGTTGCTTATTAGCGAGCCGCTTCTTCACTATTTTCACCACGGTCTTTGCGAATACGAACACTCGCGCTGTCTTTGAGCGTTTTGGTTAAGGTAGAATAAGGCCCTACCACCACTTGGTCATCCACATCTAAGCCTTCGGCGATTTCGATATACTTATCATCCGAGATACCAGTCAAGACGTTGACTCTTTGTACTTTTCCATCCACATAGCGGAACACCACCTCCTCTGGATCAGCATCTTCATCATCTTTAGGTTGACGAAGCGTGACGGCTTGAATCGGAACCGTAACAACTCCTTGAGAGTTGCGGGTAAAGATCTCGATCAGAGAGGACATACCGGGTCGGAAGGGGCTTTCGTTAGAAGGCTTCAATTCATTGCCGGGAGCGAGCCCTCGGTTGCGATAAGAAGAAGGATCGACCATGACCTTTACTTCAAAGTTGGTTACCTGATCGGTAGAAGCCACTCCTGCTACCGTTGCTGAGTAGGCGATTTCGGTTACTTTGCCATAAAATTTCTCATCAGGGAAGGCATCGACTTCTACTTGGGCCGAATCCCCTAAGCTGACATTTACGATATCATTTTCGTTGATTTCGACTACGACTTCCATGCTAGAGAGGTCCGCAATCTTGAGGATTTCAGAACCCGACATCATCCCTGTCCCTACTACTCTTTGTCCCACTTCTGCATTGAGGAGGGTGATAGTCCCATCCATAGAAGCATAGATATTGGTACGGTCTAGGTTTTGGCGAGCCTGCTTTTTGGAAGCATCGGCGCTACGCACTGCATAATAAGAGGATTGTACATTGAAGCGAGAGGCTTCGTACTGAGATTTTGAGACATTGAATCGCAGCTGAGCATTTTCGAGATCTACCTGCGAGACCACCTGCTCTTTGTAGAGTTGCTCCGTACGCTTGAGCGCAACCGAGTCTTGCATGAGCGTAGCCTTGGACTGCTTAGCATTGGCTTTGGCTTGTAGGTAGGCAGCTTGCGAGCGATTGACCGAAGCCTGAGCCTGCTCTAACTGAGCCTTATAATCATCAGGACGGATCGTCATCAAAAGGTCGCCCTTTTTGACTTTCATCCCTTCTTGTACCGCGATAAATACGACCTCTCCTGATACATCAGGTGCGACCGGAACTTCGATAGTGGGCTGAATCACACCGGACTCAGTAACGCGTGCATAGACATCACGTGTTTCGGCACTTTCGACCATCACCCCGGTTTTAGGCTTTCCACAAGCGGAAAGAATCAGAAAGAGGGCGAGGAGGCCAAATGTTTGAGTGTAAGAAAGCTTGTGTAGTAACATAGATCGACGCTTATTAGCGAGCCAAATTTAGAAAGTGATAGGTTTGCCCATGTAAAAGTCTAAGACTTTACGGCGGAAAAAGTAAATATATTTGGTCCGCACCAAGTCAAAGCGAGCCTGGTTAAGATTGTTTTGAGCAATGAGATAATCGACCGAATTGACCAAGCCAAGATTGAATTGTTTTTCGGTGTTTTTAAAGGTCAAATCAAGCGCCTCAATCTGACGTTCGATCGATTGATAGCTTGAATAAGCATTTTCAACATCTACATAAGATTGTTGAATGGTAACCTGCAAGTCCTGACGCACGATGTCAGCATTGAGCTGAGCGTTTTCGATGCCAATTTTGGCCTGCTGTATATTGGTTTCGTTTTGGCCACGATTGTAGATGGGCACATTGAGGCTAAGGCCAATATTACCCCCAAACTGACGCGAAAACTGATCAGCAACCGATACCGGCTCACCATTGATCACCAGACCACTGGTATAACCTGTACCCACCCCAGCGCCAGCGCTCAGAGAAGGTAGCTTACCCGCCTGCGCAATCGCTTGATTGATTTGGGCGCTACGGATACGTAGATCGGCCGCCTCCACTGAAGGCTGAGTATTTTGAGCGTAATTGATAATTTCTTGTAATCCCGGTAGATCCGTCTCCGTTGGAGCAGCTAGCTCGGGACGCTCTACTTCAAACACCTCATCGGCCGGGAGATTCATGATACTCCTAAGATTGAGATAAGATATATCTAAGGAATTTTCGGCATTGACGAGCGTTCTTTCCTGAGTCGCAATTTGCGATTCGAGCTGCAAAAGGTCTGCCTGAGCCAAAGAACCCGCTCTCACTAGCTTCGCCGTACGATCGCGCTGCTCTTTGGTAGAGGTAAGCTGGATACGCGCACTCTCCAAAGTCTCATAATCGGACAGGACCTGAAGATAGGCAGTGGCGATATTGAGTACGAGACTATTTTTGTTGTTGTCGAGGTCGCTTTGGCTAGCGAGTAAATCAACCTCAGACTGACGGATCAAGTTTTTGAGGCGAAAGCCATTGTAGATCGTTACGTTGGAGCTCAAACTAGGAGAAAGCGAAAAAATCCCCTGCGTGGTAAATTGGTCAGTTACAGGGTCAATGCTAAATCCAAAACTGTTACGCGCCGAAATGAAAGCATTGGCATTGGGCAAACGATTGTCTTGGGCCTGATTGAGGCTAAGTTCCGCGGAGCGAACATTGAGACCAGCTTGCTGCAAACGTAGATTATTATTGGCCGCATAATCCAAACACTTTTGCAAATCCCAGAGGTTATCGTTCTGCGACTGAGCAGGCATCACCAACAAAAGTAAGGCGAAGCAAAGGCTGAAAATCCGAAAAGTCATAATGATGAGGTTGGCATTTGTCTTAAATGACGGCTTAAAAATCTACAATTATGCCCCTACAAGCAAATCAGTGGTAGAGTGAAATCGAAGGATGGCAGAGATTTGGTCGCAGCCTCGCCCTGATTGATGGATCTGATAGGTCTGAGCGTATGCTTTTCAGCTTCGCAGAACGCTCATTCGCGGATACGGCATAAGATGGCTCAGGAGATTTCTCGTCGTCCTGATCTCGGGACGCTGTCGAAATGCGTTCTGCGCAGCAAAAAAGACGAAAAGCTTCTCAAACCTCCAAGAAGCGCCATTATTCCTCCTTTTTTTCCAGCAAATCGAGGCAAATCACGTCCTTGACCCAATAGAGGCTTTCCAAATACTGCAGGGTCAGTGGATTGAGGTCGTGGTCCAACTCGATCACCAGTTTGGCTTCTCCATTTTTGGCGCTGCGGTTGACCGACATGGTTGCGATATTACATCGGTCATGGGCGATCACATTGGCGATAAAGGCGATGCTACCATGTTTGTCTTTGGCCGTAACGATCAAAGTGATATGGTCGCCCGAAAAGTCGCAGGGATACTTATCAATCTCCCGAATGGCTACGAGCCCCCCTCCGAGAGAAACGCCCAGTATATTTAGCTTGCGATGCGCATCTCCCATTTTGATACGGATCGAATTGGGATGTAAATCGGAGGCATTGCTAACCGCTTTCATTTTGAAGTCCAAGCCTACTTTTTCGGCTTCTTCATATGCCTCGCGAATCCGTTCGTCGTCGGGCATCATATCCATCAGACCGGCCAAAATCGCTCGATCGCTACCGTGGCCTTCATAGGTACGCGCAAAGCTATTGTAAAAGGTAATGCTCAGCTTTTTGGGCTGATCGCCTAGGAGATGGCGGGCAATGCGGCCGATCCGAGCCACGCCCGCGGTATGTGAACTAGATGGGCCAATCATCACGGGACCGATCATATCAAAGATGGAACTTCTTTTTGCCATTGGGGGGGAGAGTTTTTGTATTTTCAATAACGCAACCCAATATTACCTTATCAATATGAAAACACAATATCGACTTTATTTTTGGGCGCTCTTGATGGTTTTCGCCTCGGCGAACGCTTATGCTCAAGATCCGTTTTATAGCCAGATTTTTGCCAATCGATTGCAGCTGAGTCCAGCTTTGGCGGGGAGCCAAGAAAGTGCGGCGATCATGACACAGTATCGAGCACAGTGGATCAATATCCCAGGTAGTTATCGGCAATGGGGATTGGCTTACGATCAACCCATCAAGGCTGCTGGCAAGGGATGGAATGGGGGCATTACGCTCAATCTAGACCAGGCTGGAGAAACATTGACGATGTCGCAGGCCCATTTGCATATTGCGAAGGAGTTTGATTTGGGCGCTTATCATCGTCTGAGGATCGGTTTGGCGGGCGGCTTGCAGAGTCGCTCTATTGATTTTTATCGGCTACGCTTCCCAGACCAGATCGACCCACGCCAAGGATTTGTGGCCCCTACTCCCCCCACAGAAAGCGAACGTTTTACGCAGGCGGACTTCCATAGCGGCTTGGCCTATTACAATCGCTATTTCTATGTAGTAGGAACGATCAAACATTTGCAGGGTGATTGGCTGAGGGGAGATTCGACGCAGCTATTTCGCAACTTACCGAGGCTTTATTCGCTGAGCAGTGGCTTTCGCATCCCCATCATCAAAGAGTTAGAAGGCCTAGGCTCTCTCAGTCTCAATCCGGCTATCCACTATCAGCGTCAAGGGGACTTTGACTTTTATATGCTGGGCCTCGCCTTAGAAACTCAATATATCCAACTCATGACTTGGTGGCAGCCGGGTGAGCGAATCAGCGGAGGCCTTGGCTGCACGATCGGACCCGTACAACTAGCCTATCAATATGATCGCTACCTCACCAATTTGTTCGGTACTATCGGCCCTTCACACGAAATCAGTCTTGCTATTCGCTTAGGGGACAGAAAAAAAGGGGAGCGTTCGGCGATGCCGATACCTGCTTACTAAGCAGCAAAGGCCTACAGCAAAGAGGACCTTTTGCAGGTCTATTTTCTTTTGCCTCAGTACAAAAAGTAAGAATCCATAAACCAAGCAACATGAAAACACAATTTAGCATTTATTTTTGGGCGCTCTTGATGGTTTTCGCCTCGGCGAACGCTTATGCTCAAACGCCCTTTTACGGGCAGATGTTTGCCAATCGACTGCAACTCAATCCTGCCTTGGCGGGCAGTCAGGGAGCCGGCTATGCCATGGCTCAATATCGCAACCAATGGTCCAATGGCACCGCCATTTATCAGTATCTCGGGCTCGCATATGATCAGTCGATTGCCAAAACTTGGGGCGTGGGGATCAATACGCAATATGACCTATCTGTAGCAGGATTCACCGTTTCCAATCATCATTTGCATATTGCGAAGGCGTTTCAAATGGGTGAAAAGCACTTCCTCAGGGCAGGATTGTCAGGCGGCCTCAATCTTCGATCGATCAATTATAACAAACTTCGCTTCCCTGACCAGATTGACCCTAATACCGGGATGATCACCCCCTCTCCGACTTCAGGATTTGATCATTTTAGTCTCGCAGATTTTAATGCGGGTTTGCTGTATTACAATCGCTTGTTTTTTCTTTCAACGAGTGCCAGACATGTACAAGGAGGCCTTTTTGTGGAAACGGGAGCGCCCGCTTTGATTAGAGAATACTTGCTGACGAGTGGATTGCGCATCCCGATCAGTTTAGGTAGCATAGGCGATTTCTCGCTCAGTCCGTTGGTGCATTATCAGCGGGAGGGCACTTCCAATGTCTATATGCTGGGCCTAGCGGTAGAAACCGCCAAAGTGCAGCTGATCACTTGGTTGATGCCTGAGACAAGCCTGAGCCTTGGTTTGGGTACGACTTTGGGGCCTTGCCAATTGGCCTATCAGTATGAGCATTATTTATCCGATGATCCTTTTGGCAACTTTGGGCCGACGCACGAATTTAGCCTTGGCTTCTTGTTAGGCGAGGGGGATAAGAGGCAGCTTTCGGCGATGCCGAAGTTTTAGTAGCGAGTATTCAGGACAAAGATTTTTTTTGAGGCCTAGCGTTCAAGCACTATCGCATAGGTCTCAAGTGATGGTGCTTTGCTTCGCAGAACGTTTATTCATAGCTACGGCCGTTTGAAATGAGCGTTCCGCGAAGCGGTACCTAAAAAAAAAGGCAAACTCTCCTCAGGGAAAGTTTGCCTCAAAAAAATTAAGACAGCCTTTATGCTCGAAGGGGCATTTTGCTTACTGCTTGACCAATCTGCCTGTTTGCAGGAGTTGGCCTTCGCTAGAAATCGAATAATAATAGACGCCGGCGGTATATTGGCTCAGGTCTATCATCGTCCGACCAAAGGCATCTATTTGGGTTTGTCGTAGCGTACTACCCGTCGCATTGAAGACGCGTACATCTAAGGTTTGCGGATGGGTTTCGGCTTGATGCTCAAAGACAAACTCGCCAGCGGAGGGATTGGGGTAGACCAAAACTTGCTGGCTAGTTTCGATAGCGACCACTCTTGAAAGCAGATTATAGCCAAAATCTACTTGATAGATCGAATCCTCCTGATTGTTGGAGGTCCAGAGATAACGACCATCAAAAGCGAGACCGTTGGGATATTCGCCGCCGGGAGCTTTGAGGGAATCGACTACTGCTCGCGTATTGATATCGAGGCGATAGATCATATCTTTTAGGTTGTCGGAGGTCCACATGGAGATGCCATCAGAAGTAAGGCCCGTCGGTTGTTCGCCGTAGGGAAGAAAAAAGGACAAGACTTCTCCCGTCACCGCAGAAATCTGGAAAGTCGTATCTCCTTGGCCGCTGCTTTCTTCATTGCTGTTGAGCCACAATACAGAGTTGACCCAGCTCAATCCTCCCGCAGCTTTGTTGCCTATAGAAAATTCTTTGAGCACTACTCCTTTTGCGGTGTCGATCTGCACCAATTTAAAATTGTCGCGATCCGAATACCAAAGATGCTCCCCATCAAAGGCAAGGCCTGCAGCATAACCCGTATCGATATCAAGGGTTTTGATCACGTGCCCATCTTTGGTTGAGAACTTATAGATATGACGATCAACCGAAACCATCCACAGATATTCGCCATCAAAGGCAAGGTCCATAGTGCTATGGGCAGGGCTAACAAATGATTTGATGATACGGGCTCCTTCTTCGGGCAGCAAGCTTTCTTGTCCGAAGGCAAAGCAAAAACATAGGCATAGGCATGCACTGAGAGTAAGTCTGTTCATGGTTATAGTTTTTAGTAGGTACTCTATTTAGATAGGATAAGTTCCTATTTTTCACATGCCTAGCTTGATTTATGCAATCAAAGCCCTTGGTGGCCGCGGACAAGCGTTCTGCGAAGCAGTAAAAACACTTAGACCCTACCAAAATTTCTTCTTGCTGCTTCGCAGAACGCTTAACTCTCCATGCTTGGACTTATTGTAAGGCGGCAATTTCTGTTTGGAGAAAGTCGGATACCATTTCGCTCAGCTTTGCATAGCCTGGCTTGGAGTAATGCACATTGTCTGAGCCTTTGCCCAGTTCTTGATGGATTTTTAGGGATGCATCGTAGATGTCATTGACGAGGATTGCGTGCTTTTGCATCAGTTTTTTTGCGGCTTCATTGTAGCGTGGGGCATCTTGGGTGTAGCGACCGGCTTCATTTTCGGGGACATAAGTGGTGGTCACGAAGATGAGCTTAGCATCAGTTTTGCTTTTGAGTATGTTGACAATCGAGTCAAGATTGGCCACATATTGCTCGACAGTGTGGGTGAGAGTCCCATTTTTTTTATCTCGCTTGCCTTGTACCTTGGAGTCGGGGTGCCGATAGCACAAATCCCACAAACCCCAATTGAATTGGACGATATCCCACTCCCCTTCTGCGAGCCAGTCTTCGACTTTTGCCAAGCCAGTCGCTGTATGTTGAGCGTTGCCTGGATTGTGTACGACTCTTGCGGTATGGGCTAAGCGCTCTTTGACAAAGGGAGTGTACCCAATCGAAATCGAGTCGCCAATGATCAGTATGTTGGCTTTGTCTTGCGTACAACTTGTGATCGAAAATAACAGGATCGCGATCAGCAATATTTTATGGCTCAGTAAGCTCATTTTATGATTGTCGTCAGGGTAAAAAGTCGAAAAAACGCCTAAGTCAACGGTCTATTATCTAATCGTCAAAGCTTGCGAGAACCTATTCACTCCTTAGCCTGAGCATCCAAACGCATCATAAAGATGCCTTTACTTCAATTTATGATAGGAGGACACGTTCATGATGCCCACTACGATCAAGGCAATCCCGCCAAAGATCGCCCCATAAAAGAAAAAGCCTTTCATATCGAGGCTTAGTCCAATGCCAAAGAAGGCAAGAATCACACCTATGACAATCTGAATAATCCCTTTGTTGAGAAACTCTTTTTCTAAATCAACCTTTTGATCCAAAAAGCTCGATTTACCTTTTGCTTTTGGCGGCCCAAACAGGCTGCCCGGAGGCGGAGGAGTACTGCCCTCCGTGGGACTCGCCCCTCGAAATATATCGCCAAACTGCATACCTGGATTTTTTAGTCCGCGTTCTTTCAAAAGCTGCTCTAGAGCTCTTTTTTGCTCCAACATACCAGGCTTAGGAGGAGCATTGGTATCGCTATCGCGAAACATAAAGTAAGCATTCACTCCGCGCAATTCGTAGAGCAATTTTTCATTATCAAGGGCTTTGTACTGCTGATAATATTCGGCTTGTGTTTTCATATTTGTTAGCAATCATTCGCTTATATTCAATAAAGTCATTTTCTATTAAGGATGCCAGCCACTAATCCGTTGATATTGCAGACTAGGAGTGGGAGTAATTTTGGCATTTCTAGCCTTCTCAAATTATTCTTCTCTCCCCATAATTCTTTGTATATTATCTCTTCCAAATTTCCGGATTATGACTCGCTACTTATGGGCTTTGCTGGGCCTAGCTGTTTGGATGGTCGCTTGTGGCCCTCCTATCAGTGAAGATCCCGCTATACTGGCTCGCCTACCTGAGAAGGTAGACTTTAACTACCACATCAAACCGCTGCTTTCAGACCGCTGCTATTCCTGCCACGGCCCTGACGAAAACAAACGCGAAGCGGGCTTACGCCTAGACACCGAAGAAGGGGCCTTTGCCGCCCTCACCGAATCTCAAGGCCATGCCATCGTAGCTGGCAGCCTGTCCAAAAGTGCCGTTTATCATCGCATCCGTCATCAGGATCCAGAGCGGCTCATGCCGCCGCCTGAATCCAATCTCTCATTAGACGAGTACGAGATCGCCCTGATCAACAAATGGATCGATCAAGGCGCCGAGTGGAAACCACATTGGTCTTTTATACCACTTGAGCCTATAGAACCGCCTCAGGTCAAACAAAGTGATTGGCCCCAAAATGCCATTGACCATTTTGTGCTCGAGAATCTCGAGCGCCAAAACATCCCCCCTAGCCCCGCCGCTGACAAAGAACGCATCCTCCGCCGTGTCACCTTTGATCTCACCGGCCTGCCTCCTACCCTAGCAGAGATAGATGCGTTCATCGCAGATGATAGTCCCGAGGCCTACGAAAAGGTAGTGGATCGACTTTTGGCTTCGGACTCCTACGGAGAACGCTTAGCCATGGAGTGGATGGACGTAGCCCGCTATGCAGATTCACACGGGATGCATGCCGACGGCTGGCGCAATAGCTGGCCTTGGCGCGATTGGGTGATCAAATCCTTTAACCAAAATCGAGGCTACGACGAATTTGTCACTTGGCAACTTGCGGGCGACCTCATGCCCAATCCCACCAAAGAACAAATCCTCGCGACCGCCTTTCACCGCAATCACCCCATGACCGCCGAAGGAGGCGTGGTGGAAGAGGAGTTTCGACTCAAATATGTATTTGACCGCGCCAATACTACGGCCACCGCTTTTCTCGGTCTGACCATGGAATGCGCCCAATGCCACGACCATAAATTTGATCCGATCTCCCAAAAAGAATACTACCAAATGACCGCTTTCTTCAACAATGTGAAGGAGCTAGGCATGACCGGAGACGATGGCAATTATGGCCCCTTACTATTATTGCCACATGAAGATACTGAGCGCCGCCTCGCGGAACTCAACCAAGAAATCGCAGAACGCGAACAGCGCCAAAAGCTTACTGCCCAAGAGCTTAAGGAGAAAGCTGATTTTCTTGAAGCCATCAATCCCAAAAGACTCCCGCTCAAAAAGGACTTGGTAGCAGATCTCGACATGGACAAAATCGGCAAAGGCAGGAGCCTTTTCCGCGGCAATGCCGAAATCGTAGATCGTAAGCCTTATGCAACTTATACCGGAGAGCTAGAGACTGTCCCAGGCAAGATCGGCAAAGCCCTCAGATTTGATGACGATTACGAACAAGTGTATCTCCATGAGATGGGAGACTTCGAATCATGGGAAAACTTCTCGGCTAGCGTTTGGATCAAAACCGAAAAGGAGGGCGAGCCTCAAACCATCATGGGCAATGCTGGCGAAAAAAACAACTTCTGGCGGGGCTGGGAATTTTATCTTGATTCTCTCAGCCGTCCGAGTCTACGCCTGATCAGCAATCTCCCAGACAACTATTTTCAACTATCAGGGACCCAATCCATCCCCAAAGACCAATGGCAACACCTCGCCTTTAGCTATGATGGATCTGGCAAAGCCGCAGGCGCTAAGCTCTATCTCAATGGCAAAATGCTAGAGACAGAAGTTGAGTTTGATCGCCTGAGTCGGAGTATCTATCCTTTGACATCAGCTACCCATCTGCGTAGCCCACGGGCCATCAGAGTCGCCAAAGCCTACCGAAGCTTTACGGGAGAATATGGCATCTACAAAGGTAGTATGGACGAACTCAAGCTTTATGAGCGGGAAATCAGTGCCCTGGAAGTCAAGGCTTTATATAGTGAGGCTGAAAGCGAAACAGAGCTAATCGCAAATCGCGAAAACGCACTCAGACACTATCTTTTACAGTTTTCGGACGCCTATCAATCTCTAGCGGGTGAACTCCTTGCCCTGCGCCAGGAAAGGGAAGCCATTAGAGATACCTTGCCCGAAATCATGGTGATGGAAGAGATGCCCACGCCCCGCGCGACCTTCGTCCTCAATCGTGGTAACTATGATGAACCAAGCGAGCGAGTAGAAGCAGGCACTCCGGCCGCCGTCCAAGCGTTCCCCGAAGGACTCCCCAACAACCGACTTGGCCTTGCCCAGTGGCTTACTAGCAAAGAAAATCCACTCACCCCTCGTGTTACCGTCAACCGCTACTGGCAAATGATATTTGGCCTCGGCCTCGTCCGTACTCCTGACGATTTTGGCAATCAAGGCGCACTTCCTAGTCACCCAGCGCTCCTAGATTGGTTGGCGATGGATTTTGTCGAAAGCGGTTGGGATGTCAAACACCTGCTCAAAACCATGCTGATGTCAGCCACCTATCGTCAGGACTCGCGTACCCGCCAAGACTTGCCGATCGAAGACCCCAATAATGAACAATTGGCCCGTGGGCCTCGCTACCGCTTAGCCGCCGAGATGATCCGCGACAATGCATTGGCTGCGAGTGGACTTCTCAATCAAAAAGTAGGCGGACCGAGTGTCAAACCTTATCAACCCAAGGGGCTTTGGATCGAAAAGGGCAGTTTCTCACACATCCTCCTCAATTATAAAGAGGATAGCGGAGAGGATCTCTATCGCCGAGGCATGTACACCTTTATCCGTCGTACCTCTCCCCCACCGAGCATGTCAGCCTTCGATGCCCCAGACCGTAGTGTCTGTACCATCCAGCGCGAAAAGACCAATACGCCCTTGCAAGCCCTCGTTTTGCTCAACGATCCTCAATATGTAGAGGCGGCCAGAGTGATGGCGGAGCGTATCCAGTTAGCCGGCCTCGCCGAACGCTCAGATCAAATAGCCATGGCTTTCAGACTCAGCACTGGCCGCAAAGCCAAAGAAAAAGAGCTGAGCGTTCTGCGCCAGCAGTACGAAACCGAAGCCAAGCGATTTGCCGCCAATCCCAAAGATGCCGAAAAGCTCCTCAGCATAGGAGAAGCCAAACGCAACGAATCATTGAAGCCGAGCGAAACGGCTGCACTCGCGGTGGTCTGTAGTACGATTTTGAATATGGATGATGCCTATTATACCCGATAAACATGCACTGCGGAAACTACGAACAACAATACAGTCGTCGCGACTTTCTCAATAAAACCAGCCTTGGCCTTGGCGCTTTGGCTTTGGGTTCACTCATCAACCCCAAGCAGCTGATGGCGGGTGCTGCCACTGATCCGATCAATGGCATTATGGGCTCCCCTCACTTTGCTCCCAAGGCCAAACGGGTGATCTATCTCTTTCAAAGTGGGGGCCCTTCACAGATCGATCTTTTTGATCCGAAGCCTGTCTTGCAGCAGCGAAATGGCGAAGAACTGCCGGACTCTGTCAGAGGCAAACAGCGCCTTACGGGCATGTCAGCAGGCCAAAAGTCCTTGCCGATGGCGGGTTCGCATTTTGCGTTTAAGCAACATGGGCAAAGTGGGCAGTGGATCAGCGAGCTCCTCCCCTACACCGCCAAGATCGCGGATGAACTTTGTATCGTGCGCTCCATGTATACCGAGGCCATCAATCACGATCCAGCGGCGACCTTTATTCAGACGGGTTCACAGTTTCCGGGGCGGCCTTCGATTGGCTCTTGGTTGAGCTATGGCTTGGGTACGGAAAACGAAAATCTACCCGCCTTTTGTGTGCTAGTCACCAAAGACAAATACGGTCAGCCGCTTTATGGACGTCTTTGGGGCAATGGATTTTTGCCTTCACAGCATCAGGGGGTGCAGTTTCGCTCTGGCAAGGATGCGGTGCTTTATCTTTCCAATCCGGACGGCATGAGTAGTCAGGATCGTAAGCGTCAGTTGGACTACCTCAAGCAGTTGCAAGAGATGCGTTATGCTGAGGAGCAGGACGCAGAGATCCAAGCCCGCATCGCCCAGTACGAGATGGCTTATCGCATGCAAACTTCGGTGCCTGAAACCATGGACGTATCAGGTGAGCCAGAGCATATTTACGATTTGTATGGCGAGGATGCACGGACGCCCGGCACTTTTGCCGCTAATTGTTTGTTGGCCCGCCGCCTTGCGGAACGCGGAGTCAAATTTATTCAACTTTATCACCAAGGTTGGGATCAGCATGGCAATCTCCCCAATGCCATCCGCACCCAATGCAAAGATACCGATCAGGCCTCTGCGGCATTGGTTTATGATCTTAAGCAGCGAGGTCTGTTAGAAGACACCCTTGTGATTTGGGGCGGAGAGTTTGGTCGTACTAGTTACTCTCAAGGCAAGCTCACCCAAACCAATTATGGTCGCGACCATCACCCAAGATGCTTTTCGATTTGGATGGCTGGTGGCGGGGTGAAGCCCGGCTTTCACTTTGGGATGACGGATGACTTTAGCTACAATATCGCCGAGAATCCGGTACATGTACATGACTTTCAAGCGACTTTGATGCACTTATTGGGGATCGATCATGAGCGCCTGACTTATAAGTTTCAGGGTCGTCGCTTTAGACTGACCGATGTGCATGGCAAGGTGGTCAAGGATATTTTGACCTAGCGGACAATATGCAAATGATTAGCGTTCCGCTTCGCGGAACGCCCGTTTTTATTAACCCAGAGCTAATCTAAGCCATAATGATTGAGCGTTCGCAAAAGGCGAACACAAAAAATAACTCAATCAATCTGTAATACATAGTCCTCTTATGCCATTTTATTTTGCAGGATCTCAAGCCTTTGAAATCAAAACACAGGCGATTTAGCACCTACCTTTTGATAAGAAGCTTTACCACTTTAGCGACCATTTTATTAATTTACTGTAGTAAGCAAAGCACAGACGGTTATTAGCCAAGCTAAACGACCGTGCTAGCTTAAAACTGATCCTTTCACCTGCAGTTTTCACATGAAATCTACCCCTAAATTCACCTCTGGTGCCCTACCTTTATTGGGGCACGCCCTCGCCTTTAAAAATGAACGTTCTCAATTATTTCGGCGCGGTTATGAAGAACATGGCAATGTCTTTGGTGTCAAACTAGCTACCCAAAAGGCGGCCGTCCTGATCGGACCTGAATTGCACGAGCTCTTTTTCAAGGAGACAGACAAAAGTCTAAACATGGAAAAACCCATGCGCTTTTTAAAAGCAGCCATTGGGAATGTGGGCTTTGTGGCAGGGCATGAGGCATACCTCAATCAGCGGCCAGTGATGCATGAACCCTTTAGAGGTAAAAAAATGGCCCAATACCTCGAAACCATGAACCAAGTGGTAATAAAATGGCTAGAAACTCTTGAAGATGAAGGTCGTCTTGAGCTAACCAGTAGTTTTACGCCTTTGGTTCAAGAAGTAGCTGGTCGAGCCATGATGAGCGATGAGTTTTACGAGCAGATTGGAGATGAGTTTTGGGATCACTACATCACGATTGGCAAATCTCTAGACCCGATGTTGCCACCACATCTACCTTTGCCCAAATTTATCCGTAGAGACCGCGCCCGCAAAAAACTGGTAAAGATGCTCAAACCAATCATCGATCAGCGGCGAGCTAAGCCTGATGCATATGAAGATTTTCTTCAGGATATGATCAATAAGCCTAAGAAGGACGGGAATCCGGCAACTGATGATGAAGTGATAGGGCTAGTCATCGCCATCCTATTTGCCGGCCATGAAACCACTGTGGGACAGGCCGCTTGGACCATCATCCAATTATTGCAAAATCCTGACTATCTAAAATTGGTTCTAGAGGAGATTAAAGAAAAATTTCCTTACGGCTCTATGGTAGATACTAAGACGGTTATACAGCAACAACACTTACGCTGGGCAATTGACGAGACTACAAGGACTCGCCCTTCTGCAGATATTACCATCCGTTTAGCGGAAAAAGAGATAGAAGTAGGTGATTATGTAATCCCCGAAGGCTGGGTTGTTTTCTTGTCGGCCGAGGTCGCACAGTTTCTGCCTGAAATCTTCGAGAATCCCTATGAATATGACCCTTTACGTTTTTCGCCAGAGCGTAAGGAAGATAAAAAGCATCGTAATACCATCATTGGTTTTGGCGGGGGCGTACATAAATGCACCGGGATGAATTTTGCCATCAACGAGATGCTCGTCATTGCTCTACACTTTCTCCAACGATTTGAACTGACCTTAGAAACTCAAAACCCTACCATCGAACGAGGCATGGGTGCCAATCGTCCGAGTGAAACTTGGATTCGCTATCGTCGTCGCAAGGCCGAAGAGTTGGTCTCCGATAGTGTGATCGAGGAAGCCCTAGAGGCAGGTTGTCCGCATATGCAAAAGATGACTAATAGCAAGAAATCAGTTTAGGATTACTCCCGATCCCGAAATCAGGATCGGGAACAAAGCCAACACGCCTTATGGCATTCAAGATATCCTGTCAGCCCGGAAGGCGAAAACATGGAGCATATCCGGGGTCTCTTTATTGTTTTCCGCTACACGGAACGCTCTAGATTCTGATTTTGGCTTGCGGAAGCATTAAAAAAACTAGTGGCTCACCCACAAAAGATAAACGTTCTGCGCAGCAGTAAAAACAAAAAGCCTCCACCCAAAAAGGAGGAGGCTATATTTTAAGGGGGTTAAGGCTTATCGCTTACCGCCGTCTAATTCGTCTTGTAGCTTTTTGAGAGCATCCCACTCCCCTTTGGCAGCGAGCTTTGCTTGCTCAGGCCAAGTGGCAGGGCTATGCATTTTGAAGCGTGGTCCCGCAGCTAAAAGTACTGCTTTGAGCTTTTTTTGAGAAGCTTTACTCAATTTGGCAAAAGTGTCGATGCCATCTTCTTTGAGCAAGCCTGCGATCTTGGGGCCAATGCCTTCGATCATCGTCAATTTATCAGCTGCCTTTTTTACAGCCGCTTTCTTGGCTGGTGCTTTTTTGGCAGGGGCCTTTTTACTAGCCGTTTTCTTAGCAGCAGCCTTTTTGGCTGACGCTTTTTTCTCTTCGAGCGGCTGCATTTCGAGGCTTACTACCGAGTTGAAAATCCCCGGAAAAGGAGAAGGTACATAAGCGTCAGCGGTCCAGTCATTTTCCCAGCGCGCATCGTCTATCAGATAGCGAAACTCAAAGGATTGGCCTGTTGGCAACTCAATCACAGTGGCGAAGGATCCATCCTTTTTGGCGGTCAGGGAAAGGGCCTGTTTCTTGTTCCAAGAGTTAAATTCGCCGATCACGACTACTTTAGTCGCGTTTTTTACAGCGTCTTTGGGCAAGGAAAAAGTAACTTTGCAGCTAGGTTTGGTTTTTGAGTACTGCTTTTTCATCAGGAAAATGAATCTTTGTAATCAGAAAAATTTGGGGCGTATGTAGTTTTCCTTTTACTCTACAAAGGTACGTTTCTGATTCACAATTCCTAACCTATAAGCTATTAGCGTCTCGGCGGGGGCGGGCGGCGTCCACCCGGTGGCATTTGGCGGCCCATTTTCCCCATCACTTCTTTGAGTAAACCGGCTAATTTTGCCTGTTGCTCTGGGGTTAGGATTTCGCGTAATTCCGCAAAATGCTCCGCATTGCTTCGGATGAGATCCGCATGAGTTTCGCCGATTTCCTGAGCGATCAGATCAATTTGATCCTCCTTGTTAGCCACTCCCATTAAATCGATCTGCTGATCCATCAAACGACGGAGATTTTGATGACTGGCTCTATTTCTCATCTGGTGGTCTTTGATGAGCGCCTCGTACTCAGCAGATTGAGTTTCGTTAAGCTCTAATTCTTTGACGAGCAGATTCTGAATAGATTTTTCGTTTTGGCGAGGCCCTTTTTCCGGCCCATCTTGCGGGGCAAATTGTTGCCACAACATGAAGCATAAGAAAAGGATGTTCAGCCCCATCAGCAGGGGAACCGACCATTTTTGCCATTTGTGTGGTGAAGTAGCCATCTCGATTTACTGATAGAGTTGATATGCGCTAGTGTTGAGATCGTACTCTTGAGCAAATGCTTGGATAAGGCTTGAGCGATCATCCGTACTACTATTTTGTTGGTTCAAGACAAAAGTCAAGTTGAGCAATAGGAGCACTCCTAGAGCCGCTAACTGAAAGCTAGGTTTCAACCAAAAAGAGACTTTGGTATTCGCATTTTTTTCCTCCTCCCACCTTCGCATTACTTTTGCCGCAAACCAGGGACCGGGATCCGCTTTTTGCAGTGAGTCGAGGGACCGTAGGCTTTCTTCCACGGCTTGTTCTATGTAATTGTCCTCGTTCATAAACTTTGTTGATAATAGTGATATAGTAATTTTTGCAAACTTTTTCGGGCCCGAAAGATCAGTCCTTCGACCGATGCTAGGCTCATTTCCATGGTTTCAGCCACTTCTTGATAGCTCAGGCCATCGACTTTATTAAGGGTAAAAGCGACTCTTTGTTTGTCTGAGAGTTTTTCTATCGCCCAAAACAAAACCTGAGCACGCTCTTTATTTTCAAGCTCGACGCCGGGGTGCACAAAGCGACTTGCAGCTTCGGTTTCTACGGCTTCGCCTCGTTCGGCTTGAAAAAAGGCCCAGCGCTTCTTTCGTTTCTTTTTACGAATCAATTCTAGGGACTTGTTGACCGAGATACGATATAGCCAAGTACCAAGTTGTGCGTCCGCTCTAAAGTTGTTGATAGCGCGAAAGGCCTCCACAAACACCTCCTGAGCCAGATCTTCGGCCTCCTCTTCAGACTGAATCATCCCCAAGCAGGTATTATATACCTGTTGCTGGTAGAGTTCTACCAGTTCCTGGAACGCCTTGTCTTCTTGCGATTGCAAGCGGCTGATAAGAGTCGTCTCCTTCAAGGGCGGTGGTGTCTATTGGTTCATTAGATGCCTAAGCATCAGGAAAACTTTTGCTTATTCAAAAAAAAATGTCCTAGCTGTAAGAAAATGCTTTCTTTTTTCTACTTACCCGGCGAAATGAAAGAAAAGGAAACCCAGTTTCTCCAATTGATCGAGCAGCATCAAGGAATTTTGCACAAGATCTGTCGACTTTACCGCAATACCGCGGCAGAACGCGAGGATCTCTTGCAGGATATGATGTACCAGCTTTGGAAGTCTTTTCCCAGCTTTAGGGGGGAGGCGCGTTTTTCAAGCTGGATGTATAGAGTGGCCTTGAGTACAGCTATCGCCAAATACAAAAAACCTAGCTTACTCACCACCTACGAGCTCAAACAAGAACCTGCCGCCGAAAGCGTCGAGCGGAGTGATAGACAAGAGGCTTTGCGTTCCGCGATGGAGCGGCTAACCCCCATAGAAAAGGCAGTAATGAGTCTCTACCTAGACGACTATAAGTACGAAGAAATGGCCGAAATCCTAGGGATAAGCGTCAATCTCGTAGGCGTCAAACTCAATCGTATCAAAAAAAAATTGAAAGAATGGCTGAAGGCATGAATCGCATTAAAAGCGCCTGCATTCACAAAATAATCGCATAAAATGGATCTAGAACAATTAAAATCCGAATGGCAACAGGCCGATGATGGTCCCAATATGCCGATGGATCAACTATATAAAATCCTCAAAATGAAAACCCGAAAATCAATGGGTCGGTTTCGATTTCGGCTCATCGTAGAGAGTTTGGCCCTAGCTTTCTTTTTGCTCCTCTTTTATGATGCGTTTGATGGTTTTAACAAGCCTTGGGCTCTCAATCTTCTTTTGGGTATCGCCGTCGGCGGAACGATTCTCCATAATCTCTACGCCTTGAGATTTATCCACCTTGGCCTCCAAGGGCAGGATCTGCGCGAATCATTGCGTTTTATGAGTCAGCGATTTAGGCAACAAGGAGGCGTAGCGGCTTTACTTTTGATTGCTTACAACCTTGCTTGGTTAAGCTTTGCAAGCGTCAATGTGGAGCTCTCCCAATTTGTGATCCTTGGTCTGAGTTTTGCCTTTTTGGTGGTATTGGCAGTCGCTTTTTTTACAAATCGAACTTGGCAAAAGCAGGCCAAAGCCATGGAAATGAGATTGGAAGAATTGGAAAATTGAGGGCTTGGTTATTGGGTAAGTTTGTGAACCACCCCTGTCTCTTCCTTGAAAAAGCGGGGTAAGTTGGAAGCGATAGTGTACATATTTACTCTTTCTCCTCCCTCTCAAAGAGGGTAAGCGAACGCCCCCTATAGCAATCGGGAGAGAGGGGTGGTTAAAAACCCAAGCAAGCAAAAACAGCGCCGCTCCTGAAAGCTTTCAGGAGCGGCGCTAAGTATATCAAGATTGACAATGTTTATGGCACAGAGTTGACTGCAGCATAGGCATCAATCTCCCCCCAGCCAAAGCTACCACTGCGACTAGGATAATTGGAAGCAGCCTGCTTCATACGATCGAGCACTTGGCTTTTGGACTGATTGGGGTTCGCTGACCAAACTAGGGCTGCGATACCCGCAGTCGTAGCCGTTGCCACTGAAGATCCGCCTACGTAGGTAGGTGTATTGCCGCTCATCGCTAAGCTCAAGGGCACACGGTCAGAATCGTTGCGGTCTTCCATCGTAACGATAAAGTCAACTGCAGAGCCATCATGACAAACGCTGCAACGCTGAATTGGGCTACCGGTTTTGACACCCGTGACGGCGACTGTCTCGCTCATGTTTGCTGGAAAGATCACGCCTACCCAGCTCGTCCAAGTGAGCGAAGTACCTGCCGCAGAGAAGATCAATTTACCGCGATTGTTGGCGTAACGGACTGCATCCGCCACCTGACCGCTATAAAATACATCTCCTAATGACATGCTGATGATCTTGACATCATTGCGGCCACCGAGATAGTAATACGAATCAGATACACCATCTTTTTCATTTGACTCATTGATGATTACATCATTGGTACCGCGGCAAGAAACCAGATCCGCTTTGTAAGCAACACCGACGGTAGAACCCGCATTGGTACGAGGAGCAGCAATGGTACCCGCCATAGTAGTACCGTGTCCACAATCGTCATTGGGGCCATCGTTGGAGCACCAAAACCACCAAGAGCAGACTTCATGGAAGCCATATTTTTGACGGAAACGACCACCAGACCAGCCAGAGGTAAAACCACTATTAAGTTTGTTTTGACTGGAGCTAATGCCCGAATCAATCAAACCAACAACGATATTGTCGCCTTGGCTAAGGTTCCAAGCATTTTGGATGTTCATGTGGCTATAGTTCCAAGAGACCTTAGCGTTCGGTGAAACCGTAGTATAATCACTCGCTGGTACGTTTGCTGGATTTGCTCCACCACATCCGATCGCAGAGCGAATAGAAGGATCGTTTTCGGTACCATAGCCCATCGGCTCGACATAGCGAATGACGTTCATATTACGGAGGCTCGCGATGATTTCGTAGTCATGCAGATGCAAATTGAGGTAGGGTAAAGGCTTTTCACCAAAGGCGATGAGGTCTTCTCCTTTGATGGGCTCATCGTTTGGATGCAGACGATTGTACTCGTTTTCTACATAATCAAGAATGGCTTCACGAACCGCCTTCCACTCTCCTTGGTTGACATCAATTTCGTGGATACGTTGATCTAGATTTTGGAAGCCTTCAGGCTGATAACCGATCGAGACCAAAGAATCGGTAATGGTAGCAGCACTCCAAACAGTGTAATCATCGACATAGTCCCAACGAAATTGATCTCGCTCTTGCAAGTTTTGCAAGACGAGGCGATCGATGGCCACTCGATTGAGCGGAGGCTTGCCTGCCAAGGGGGTGATGTCTTGGGTGATACGAAGATTGACAGTAGGTTGAGGCGCGTCACTTCCTTGAATGGGGCCGGAGGGTTCGCAGGCAGCGAATCCTAGCAACAGCCCTAACGCGAAGAGGTAGTAGATCCTTTGCATAGTGTTAGGATTAAAAGAGTTGTAGGCCTTTATAATAATAAAAATAGGCTTACATGCCTAAACACTATTGCGATTGGATAAACATTGTAAAATATCTATAGGATCGCTTTGCTAAATTTATTTAGCAGTCCGACTAGTTCAGGGCTGCGAAATGGTTTGCCAAGGTGTTCGCTCATCCCTGCTTCACGGCATCGATCCACATCTTCCTTGAGAGCATTAGCGGTCATGGCAACGATCGTAGGGGGTTTATTGAGCTCCTGAAAAATGGTTTTTGTAGCCATAATACCATCCATGACAGGCATTTGGACATCCATCAAAATGAGATCATAAGATTTTTGCAAAGCCATTTCGACTGCTTCGAGGCCATTGGTAGCGAGATCAGCGACATAGCCCAATTTTTCCAGCATGCGCAAGACAAGCTTTTGGTTTACTCGATTGTCTTCCGCTACGAGGATTTGGAGGGGATTGCTGTCGGCAAGCGAGTGGTTGAGCATATGGGCCGAAGGACTGAGCGAGACTTGTTCCTCTCCCTTGATCGCACTCAATACTGAGCGGATAAGCCTAGAGACTTGGATTGGCTTGTTGAGTAAAGCTTTAAATGGACCCTGTGCTTTGGGTAGATCGTTGGCATTGCCCATCAAAATCGCAGGATAGCGATTTGCT
>JBCAWW010000006.1:0-22403 GCA_038534415.1 Bacteroidota bacterium
TCGGGGAAATCTAGGTAAGAATCAGTACAAAAGGCATCTTCTTTGTTAGCGTGATTTCCCCGATGGCTAAAGCCTCAAGTGCCGTCTTGAGCCATCCCAAATGGGCAGTTTGAGTGGCCTGCTCTAATCGATTTTGATAAGCCTTTAGGCGAAGCTGGAATTTTTGATCAGGGATTAGGGCTGCGCGTTCGCGTAAGCGTAACAAAGGCAAAAAGTGCCGGATAAAATTGAGATGATTGCGCCGATTTTGCTGCGAAATCTCTTGGTTGCGCTGGAGAAATGCCTTAAAACTCAGACTATAAAAGTGCAGCGTCTCCCAATCTTCGACCTCATAATAGCAGCGCAGGAGTAAGTGCTTGGCGCTCAATTGATAATAGACATCTGAAAAGGCTACTTGCTGCAGCAAACGAATCGCTTCGGAGATTTTGCCTTTGGCTTCCAAAAATGAGGCCCGACAAAAGTTGTAGACATTGGCCCGAAACTTCGGGATCACTCGCTCTTTATACTGCTCCATAAATCCCTCCACCCAGGCAAGTTCTTTTTGGCGCAGCCCTACCGTAACGATATTTTTATAATCGGTATGGACCAGATGGCCATTTTCTAGCATAAGTCCAGACAGCAACTGGCTTTGATAAAGGCTGAGTAGTTCTTTTTCAAAAGTGATATCCCCTTTATTGATGCAGCGGATGCAATAGTTTTGACCATGTTTATAGAGGGCGCGGCTTTCGTGCCAAGGCAAATCTTCTTGATGCGCATTTAGCCAATGTATCAGTTCTAAGTAATCCTCCTTTTGGTCATGCTCCATCAGCTGATACACCAACAAATAAGCCTGTAACAAAGGGGGAGCATGAAAGCTCTCGTCCTCCAAAGCGACCAATAGAGGTGCTAATCCTCGAATCGGGTACTGGGTTTGCAAAATGCGTTGTCGGTTCAGCAACTCATTAGTCCCATTGAGTTTTTGCAGATAATACCATTGGTCTAACTGCTCTATCGCCTCCGGCAATGACTTATCTTCTACTCGTTTTTCGAGTTGGGCGTTGAACTGCGCTTGCTCCCAGGCCAACTGATAGCGATTCCAATATTGAGGAATGTCTAGCTGCTTTTGTTGATCCAATTGTTTGCCAAAAGCCTTGGTCTCCACATTGAAGGCACTAGTCAATTTGCGTTTACGCAACTGTCGTACTAACAATATTTTCGCCTCGTTCCCGCTTTGTTCTAGTTCAGCCTGTACCCAAAACTGCTTTAGCAACCGATAAAGAAAAGAAAACTGCTCTCTCACCCGCTGCGCATTGAAGTCTTCTTGGGGGAAAAGATGCCGAAAAACCTTCTCATAAGTAAGGTGCTCATATTGCGGGGCAAATTGCTGTAAGTATAGGTACAGCTTCGCTGAACGCTGCTGTTGATTGAAATAAGGGCTACTTAATAATAACTTAAAGCTAGCATGCTCAATTTCAGAGAGAGATTTTAAACCGAGAATTAGTTTTGAGCGAGCAATCATAATCATAGATTTTCCATAATCAATATAACAAATTATTGATTTTCAACAGATTAAATATCTCAAAGGAAATAAGCTAGCATCATAAATTAAAAAAAGTGAAATACTTTCCCTTCACCTTAGCCGCTACTTTAGCATCATACCAAAACCTATTTGAGATATGAAGCAGCTAACAATCGTCTTTCGCACAATATTTTTGATCCCTCTTTGT
This sequence comes from Bacteroidota bacterium, assembly GCA_038534415.1. Taxonomy (GTDB): domain Bacteria; phylum Bacteroidota; class Bacteroidia; order J057; family J057; genus JBCAWW01. The sequence goes on from JBCAWW010000006.1 coordinate 1,707, forward strand.
ATTATGGCGGGGGGCCTCCAAGCACAGACCTTTATAAATGTAACCCCGGTTCCGATTGCGCCTTCTGAGCATGATGTCCGCTACAGTGCTTTGGCCATAGGCGACTATAATAACAACGGCCAAATGGATATGTACCTTTCGGGTTACAACCTTCATTATGATAGATATGTCGCCGCTGTCGGGAGTTTTACTGGGGGAATATTTTTGCCAGATTCATTGGCATCATCTCAATTAGTCCCCCTAATCCACGGCAATGCCGAATGGGGAGATTGCAATAATGATGGCTTTTTAGATCTTTTGAGTACAGGCGAAGATAGTATGGGCATCTACCATACCATCGTCTACCTCAACGACGGTAATGGTAGCTTAATCCCTAACGGAGATAGCCTATTCGGTGTAAGCTTTGGAGAAGCTCGATTTGGAGACAGAGATAATGATGGTGATTTGGATTTGGTAGTAACTGGAAAAAGGCCTACTCCTATCAATACTTGGATGTATGGATCACTTAAGTATTACCAAAACGATGGCACAGGTCATTTTCGTCCTATCCGGGAACAAGTTTTAAATCCTTCGTATAACGGAAGTATTTCGTGGATTGACTTCAATCAGGATGACTATAGCGACATCATTAGTACAGGAGATTTTGCCACTGGTTTTCAAACAGAATTCATTAGTAGGTTATCTCATAGGGGAACAATGGAGAGTACGCACCTTTCTATGGGCTTTCAGGGAGCGGCTTTAATCAATAGTACCTTTAGTTGGTATGATTATGACAATGATCAAGATTTAGATCATTTGGCTACTGGCTTAGAATACCTGCAAGGAGATACAAGCATCAGAGCAGGCTTATATGTAATGGATAGCCTCAATAGTTTTGAACACCCCGAATATACTCCCAATCCCTTCAATTTTAACATCATGGGAGGAGACGCCCAGTGGGGAGATATCAATGATGATGGCACCGCTGACTGTTTTGCGTTCGGCAAAGCCGAAAACGGCCAACTACTCGCCAAAATCCTTTTCAATGTGGATACGGTTCTTATCGACAGCGCCAATGCAGGTCCCATCACAGGTGTTGACTCAGGTAGTGTGGTTTGGGTAGACTTTAATGGTGATCAACGCTTAGACATTATCGCCACGGGCAATGATGCCAATGGAGTGCCTTATATGAGTATGTACCAGAACAATCTCACGAACCCTTTACAAAGTCCGAACCATCCTCAAGGCCTCTCTCATCTCATTGATAGTAATATAAACGTTCAGCTCAGCTGGAACCTTAACCCAGGTGATGCTTTAGGCCTGAGCCACAATGTTCGTATCGGTACCACCCCCGGTGGAACGGATATTCTTGATCCTATGGCTGATCCCAATACCGGTCAAAGACGTATTTACCGCTTAGGCAATGCCGGTATTAATCATAGTCTCATTATTGCGGGGCTGGACACTGGCACCTATTATTGGAGCGTCCAGACCATAGGAGCAGATTATGAAGGTTCAAGTTTTGCGCCGGAACAGAGCTTTAGCTATCAGCCTAGTTATGTGGTCTTTCCTGGGGATGCTAATTTTGACCAGCTCGTGGATATGCAAGATTTTCTAACGCTAGGTCTTGCCTTTTCAACCTATGGTCCTATGCGTCCAGGAGCGACTTTGAATTGGGTGTCCCAAACAGCCATTCCTTGGCAAGATTCAATCATTGGCATCGATCGCATGCACATGGACACAGATGGTAGTGGCTTGATAGGTCTAGGGGATTCACTGGCGATCTGGCAAAACTATGGCCTCACGCATACTGCATCTAAAACCGCCGCCAGCGGCCTGCCAATAAGTGTCGAAGGCTTCCCGGCGAATCTCAATCCTAGCGATACCCTTGAGCTTGATATTGTCTTAGGTACAATCGACACCAATGCCATTGATATCTATGGTTTGAACTTCAGTATCCATTACGATACAAGCTTGGTCGAGCCCAGCAGTGTAGCTTTTGTTCCGGATAGTTCTTGGCTGGGGAAGAAAAATGACGACATGATGACCCTCTACAAGGATCTCTTTGAGGATGGTCAGGTGGATATTGGCCTCGTCCGTACGGATCAAATGAACCGTACTGGTTACGGCAGAATCGGCTCAGTCGTAATCGTAATGGATGATGATATCTCCAAAAGAGAGATTCCCTTTGTCCTGACAGTAGAGCAAACCTACGCCATCGACAACACCAATACCGAGATACCGACAATTGGGCGGGGTGGGAGCACTGCAGTCTTGGTGGATAGCACGAATAGTACCGCCATCGCGGATTGGCTCAAAGCAGATGTGGCCATCTATCCCAATCCCGTTTCGCCTACGGATATGCTACACGTCCAAAGCGGGGAAAGCAATCTCCTCAGGTTGCGCCTAATGGATCAGCGGGGGCGTATGCTATATAGCTTTGATTTAGCAGTAGCCGAGCATGAGCACGATATGAAAATCCCCAATCCAGTACCCGGAGTTTACTTCCTCGAAATCACTACCGACCAAGGCAGTTTTTGGGAACGTATATTGATTCGGTAAATGCGAGGCCTTCCTTTTAGACATAAAAAAAGTGCTTTCCTGTTTCGGAAAGCACTTTTTCTTTGTTTGTGGTGCCTCCCAGAATCGAACTGGGGACACATGGATTTTCAGTCCATTGCTCTACCAACTGAGCTAAGGCACCATCCTCCATTCGAAGATGGATTGCAAATGTAGGTGCTTGGGTGGAATCCTCCAAATTTTTTTTACACATTCTGCAAATCGGGCGCAGATTCTAGAATATTGGGCTGCTAAAGGCCTAATACATAGGTAGATCGACACTCCATTTTATTGACTTGTCCATGTGCTCGCGTTCCGCGAAGCGGAAAAAACAGGAAGGCCGCCAAGCCCCTCCTTGAGCCAGCATGTTATCATCCACTAAAACTTGCCGCGAAAATTCGCTAACACGCTTGAATTTGTTATGCTTGCATACTAAATTTGTTTTGGGAGTTCGCTGAGGAATGCGGAAATTCCTTTTAACAGAGCTCAAGCAAGATAAACCCATATGTTAAGTCAAATTGCTTTCGTATTGGTCTCCGCGGCTGCTTTTGGATATTTTGGCTATCAGGTCAACAACATCCGCAAAAGCATCCAGTTGGGACGGCCCGAAGATCGCTCCGGCGATACAGGCACAAGAATCCAAAAAATGTTGCTGGTGGCCTTTGGCCAGCAAAAGATGTTCAAGCGCTGGTTGCCCGCGACGCTGCACTTTTTTATCTATGCTGCCTTTTTGATCACCCAGATCGAGCTGATCGAAATCATCATTGATGGCATCGTTGGTACCCACCGGGTCAGTCGCCCTCTTTTGGGAGGCTTTTACACCTTTGTGGTGAGCTTCATTGAGATTCTCTCCGTTTTGGCTTTTGTGGCTACGCTCATCTTCCTAGCACGCCGTAATCTGCTTAAGATCCCTCGTTTTCATAAAGACGAAATGACAGGCTGGCCCAAGCTAGATGGTAATATCATCCTTTATCTCGAAATCGCTCTCTTGGTCTTTGTCTTCACGATGAACGGTACCGATGAGGTGCTATATAGTCAGGGGCTTTCGCATGCTGCAGGCACCGCCGAGGGGGCTTCGCTCAATTTTGCGGTGAGTAGTTGGCTCGGCCCTGCGCTTTTTGGCGGTATGAGTGAATCGACTCTCCACTTCCTGGAACGCTTAGGTTGGTGGGGACACTTGCTGACGGTATTTGGCTTTTTGGTTTATCTGCCCAAATCCAAGCATTTTCATATCATCATGGCCTTTCCCAATACCTACTACTCTGATTTGGAGCCAGCAGGGCAACTAAGCTCTCCTGACAACATCCAAGAGGAGATCAAGGCGATCATGGATCCTTCTTATACTCCTGCGGAGAACGCTGATGCACCTCAGCGCTTTGGCGCCAAAGATGTAACCGACCTGAGTTGGAAGACCTTGATGGACAGCTATACTTGTACAGAGTGCGGTCGCTGTACCTCTGTTTGTCCCGCCAATCTTACGGGCAAAAAACTCTCTCCACGCAAAGTGGTAATGGACATCCGCGACCGCCTCGAAGAGATTCAAAAATACAAGCTGGTCCCTAACGAAACGGGAGAACTCGTACCAGGCAATGGGGTAGAAGGCGCGGAAGAAGCCGCTAGTCATACGCTCCTCAAGCATTATGTCTCAGAAGAGGAGTTGCGAGCCTGTACCACCTGTAACGCTTGTGTAGAAGCCTGCCCGGTCAACATCAACCCGGTCAAACCGATTGTAGAAATGCGTCGCTATTTGGTGATGGAGGAATCTGCCATGCCAGACGAATGGGGCATTGTCTTTAACAATATTGAAAACAATGGTGCTCCTTGGGCGTTTCCAGCTGCCGATCGCTTTAAGTGGTCTGAAGAAGTTGAGAAATCAGAATAAAGGCCCAAGCATGAATGCAGCCCAGCCGATTAGCCGCTGAGCCCTCTTTCACTATGGCTGATAAGCCTCAAACAAAAAACTAAAAATGGCAAACCAACCTATACCGACAATGGCCGATAAGCAGGCCGAAGGCAAAACGCCTGAATATCTATTTTGGGTGGGCTGTGCAGGCTCTTATGATAGTCGTTACCAAAGGGTGACCCAATCATTTGTCCGCATTCTCAACCACCTAGAAATTGATTATGCTGTCCTCGGACCTGAGGAAACCTGCAATGGTGATCCTGCCAAACGCGCCGGCAATGAGTTTTTGTTTCAGATGATGGCCATACAAAACATCGAAGTGATGAATATGTATGAGGTCAAAAAAATCATCACGGCTTGCCCACATTGCTTTAATACCATCAAAAATGAATATCCTGCCCTAGGCGGCAACTATGAAGTGATCCATCACTCGACCTTCCTACAGATGCTGATCAACCAAGGCAAAGTCAAACTCAAAGGAGGCGGAGAGTTTAAAGGCAAGAAGATCACTTATCATGATTCTTGCTACCTAGGCCGAGCCAATGGCATCTACGAGGCTCCACGTAAGGTTTTGGAAGCTCTTGACGTAGATCTCGCCGAAATGAAGCGCTGCCGCACCAAAGGCCTCTGCTGTGGCGCAGGTGGCGCCCAGATGTTCAAAGAAGCGGAAAATGGCAAAAAGGAAATTAATATCGAGCGCACCGAAGAAGCCTTAGAAACCGGTGCTAGCGTTATTGCAGCCGCTTGCCCATTCTGTATGACGATGATGTCTGACGGTGTCAAACACTTTGAAAAAGAGGACAAAGTAGTCGTCAAAGACTTAGCCGAAATCGTAGAAGCACAGATGGAGTAGACTGGGTCTTGGTCCATTCAGCACCCCAATCAACCATTGATCCCGTGATATTAGCAAATGGGAAAAAACGTCCGCAATCCCACAAGGATTGTGCCTAGATTTGAATTGAATACTGCTACCCCAAACGTTTTTTTTTCAAACCCCTATTGCAACACTCACCATGCGATTAAGCTTCGCTTTCTTACTTTTTGTACTGTTATCCAGCAGCACCTTTGCTCAAAGAACTCACATGTTTTCCTTCGGTATGGGAACCACCTATTACAATGGTGACCTTACTGATCAGTTAAACAATATGTTGTTCCGCCCCGCGGCACACATTGGTTACACCAAGTATTTCACCTCTCATTTTAGCTATCGACTCGGTTTTTCTTATGGGCAGATAGGCGCCTCTGATACAGAAGCCCTCTCCGCAACCCGTCGTCAGCGTAACCTCCATTTCAAAAGTAACATCTACGAGACCCACGGCATGCTCATTTATGAGTTTCGCCGCGACAAAAACTTTGGTAACGAATGGATGAGTAAGCCATTTTTATCGCCTTATGTATTTACAGGCCTGGCTTTCTTTTACTTCAATCCCAAAGCTCGTTATGATGGAGAGTGGTATGAACTACAACCTCTCGGTACGGAGGGACAAAATATTCCCGGCTCTGGTTCGCCAGGACGTTATTCTCGCCTTCAAGCATCTGTGCCTTTCGGTGCAGGCCTCAATATCCGTATCAGTGGGTATGCAGGCGTCAGCTTTGAGTTAGGCCTACGGACTACCATGACTGACTATCTCGACGATGTCAGTACGGTCTATCCAGACTTTGAGCAGCTAAATGATGTAGGAGGCCCGCTCGCCGTAGCGCTCTCAGATCGCTCCAAAAATGGGTATGAGCCCGGTGATATCCGAGGCAATCCAGGCGTAAATGATTACTATCTCTTCGGTTCGTTTTGTATCACCTACTACTTGAGCCGTTACGCCTCTCGCGGAGAATAGGGCAAGCGTTCTGCGAAGCAGTAAAGCCCAAAGACAGTTGGATTACTGATCAATCCATTCGGCATATTAGCAGATTCGTTCGGCTGATATGCCGAATTTGTTTTTACTCAGTAATCTCCATGGTCTTGAGCTGCCATTTGTCGCCGAGTTTATATTTGTCACGGCCGATATAACGCACGATAAAACCACTAGTAAGGATACCGGTAGCGATGAGCACACTATTCGGATCTGGGGGGAGGTCAGAAGTCCAAGCGTTTAAGGCAGTAATAAGGATCAAGCCGCCGCCACTAATCATCGCAGAACCCGAATACCAATTTTTGAAGGTTTGCCAGACCGTTTTGTGGGGATTGTAAACCATGTCGATTTCTCGAATGGGTACATAATCTCGAAATACATTATTGGTAGCATCTCCCTCATTGGTCATTTTGACTACCTTGAGGATCACGATAGAGCTATCGTTGATGGATTCGATCTGCCCATTGTACTGAGCGCGGCCGTCATGAGTCTGGAAACGAATATAATCTCCGGGACGAAAAACGATCCGTTTAAAGCGCTTTGCATTTTCTAAGGTGAGCACTTTGACGGGCTTTTGTAGACTTTGTCCTGCCAATGAGGCGATCAATCCAATACTGATTAGTAAAAAGACGCAAAGTGTTCGCATGAGAAATCCCTTTATTTAAGATTATCGGAATGCAGGAGAAAACCTATTCTTAAAATAACAAATTCTTGCGCCAAGCCCCTAGTTGCATTTACAATTAGCGGTAGCGGGGATTTGTTTTCGGCTTCGCAGAACGCTTATCCTAAATGGAAACTCCAACGGCCTCAGTTTACTAGCGCGTAAAGAAAGAAGCCGGCAAAATTGCCCAAAGCCAAGCCAATCACCCCTAAAGTCATGCCCGCAATCACGATCTCTCGATTATCTAAAGCTCGGGCCACCGGACCGATAAAAGGAGGTCCATAGATCCCCGAAGCAATGCAAATCAAGGTCGTATCGGCATCGATCTTAAACACCTTTGCCAAGCTGACAAAGGTCGTCAGTATCATCAAAAAGCCCGTCAGCATAAAGCCAGCTTGGGACCAATCATTTTCCCAAAGTACTTTCAAATCAATCTGCGCTCCGGCTGCCACACAAAATGCGAGAAACAAATAATCGCCGGTTTCATAGCTCATGGGCCATTCTCGGATTGGCTTGATCAATGAGGCCAATAAGGCCAAGACCGTCAAAGCAATGATGATGAAAGTGCCATTGCCTTCGCCCAAAATGAGGAAGCTTAGGCCAAAGCTCAAGCCCAAGACCCCTACGCCTCCCAAAACGCTCATCAGGATATGGAGAATCGTTCTCGGAGAGAATGAAACCCCAGCCTTTCTCATCTTCGGGATATCGTCCTCCTCAATCTCCAGCTTCTCATAGGCGGGCAAAAAGCGCCTAAAAAAGCGTGGCAATAAGGAAAGCAAAAACAAGAGCAGTGTTCCGCTCAAGATCAAGTCTGTAAAATTAAGCTCAGCAAAAAGGGCGGGGGGCCCTTCCAAAGCGACGTGAATCGCCGCCATATTAGCCGTACCACCAGTATAAACCCCTGCTGCCATCGCTCCCCGCAAAGTAGCATCACCGAGACTAGGCTGCCACAAAAACACATTGATAATCATACAGACAAAGACTACCGCAGCATAAAGTCCATAGGCCAATAAGGAACGCGGCGCTAACCTTAGCCATTGCTTGATATTGGCGGAAAAGAGCAAAGTAGGAATCGCCAAGGCCACAAAAACCTCCAAATTGGTATTGCCCCATTCGCTGTCTAGTGGCAAAAATGTCCCCAGCAAAATGCCGACGAAATAGGCCCAGAAAGCCGGACTAAGGGTTTTGACAATAGCGATCCGATCCTGCAACCAAAGCAACAGACCCGGGATCAACACAAATAATAGGGAAGCGATCCAGCTCATAGCGGCAAAATAGGAAAATTCGTCGGCACAATTTCCGCCTTCGTCTAAACATCGCCTTTGGCATAGGCATGAAGCCTAAGTTTGTCTCAAAACAATCTCATGAACGACATCATATTTTACCTTGGCATCAGCTTACTCTTGCTCCACGAAATGGACGCAGTACGCCAAAAAGAGTGGCATATCGTACCCGCATGGCGCAATCTCAAGGACGAAACAGGCTACATCATCTTTTTGCTCATTCACATCCCGATGTATGTACCGCTGTTTTTTATACCGGGCAGCTCCGAAAACGTCTTTATGGGTATGGATATCTTCTTGATTTTTCACGGAGTGCTGCACTTTATGATCCGCAACAATCCGCATCTCAACTTCAAGCATTGGTATTCGTGGTTTTGCATTGGTGGAGCAGCCGTAGTAGGCGCGATACATTTAGCATTGATTAGCTTATAATTGCCTAAGTTGGTCTTGAAAAAGACGGCAAAATGCCCAATCTCGCAAAAATACCCCGCTGGTTACAGCACCTCATCTTTTGGATGGAAGTGCTGGGCTGGTATTATATCCAATACCAAGTGGTAGGCGATGGGCAATACTTTGGGCTGCGGATGCTCATTTTGCTACCGATCGACATTTTGGCGGCATATTTTAGTTCTTATCTACTCGTAGAACGCTTATTGCTCAAAGGTCGATACCTTGTTTTTCTCCTGAGCTTGGTGGTGTCGATAGAGCTATTTGTCATTGCCGAGAGAGCGCTGGAGTTTTACTATTATTTGCCTTTGACCGATCTCAAGACCATAAAACTCGGCTTCTGGCATGGTAGCTCCCTCTTCAACATTGGCGTGCGGATTTATCTCATCGTGAGTCTATTTGCGGGTATGCGCTTGTTTAAGTTTTGGCTCTATGACCAAAACCGCAAGCGAGACCTAGAGCAGCAGAGCCTCCAAACTGAGCTATCGATGCTACGCACCCAAATCCAACCGCATTTCCTCTTCAATACCCTCAATAATATCGATGCCTTGGTTCACGCCAATCCAGATAAGGCTTCGGAAGCGATTGCGCGCTTGTCGGAGATACTGCGCTTTCAGCTTTATGAAAAGGAGACGGACAGAGTTTCACTCGCAGATGAAATTAACTTTTTGGAGGCGACCATCGCTCTGCTCGAACTACGTCGCCCTGATCCTGAGGGCATGCAGTTTCAGGTCAAGGGTAAAACCGATGGCTATTATATGCCTGCCCTTTTGCTTGCCCCCTTTGTCGAAAACGCCTATAAGCACGGAGATAAGCAAGCGCCCATCAGTATTACTTTAGAGACGCGAGCCGCTAGGCTCTATTTTCGAATCGAAAACCAACTCAAGTCAGTTCCAGACCAAAACTATCAGAGCGTAGGAGGGCTTGGGCTGAGCAATGTCAAACGTAGATTAGCGCTTTATTTTGAGGCTGATTATCAACTAACTTATGGAGAACAGGCTGATAAGTATGTAATTGACCTAGAGCTACCACTTTTCTCCAAACCACTAAGCGCTGAAGCATGAATATCCGCTGTATCGCTGTCGATGATGAGCCCTTGGCTTTGACCAAAATTGCCGCTTTTGTGGACCGTATTCCCGATTTACAATTGGTAGGGAGCTTTAGTAGCGGGCTGGAAGCCTTGGAGTTTTTGCGTTCCGACGCAGTCGATCTCCTCCTCCTCGACATCCAAATGGACGGCCTCACCGGACTAGAATTGCTGGAAGTATTGCCTCAGTCTCCCAAGGTGATACTCACTACTGCTTATGATCAATATGCACTCAAAGGTTATGAGCTAGATGTAGTCGACTATCTCCTCAAGCCTTATCCCTTCCCACGCTTTCTCAAGGCGATCGAAAAAGTCCGCAGCCTGCTAGTCCCCCAGCAGATTAGCAGCGATTGGAAAGCAGAATTTTTGATGCTTCGCTCTGAGTATTATCTCCACAAAGTCTGGCTCAAGGACATTCTTTTTATCGAGGGGATGAAGGACTATTGCCGAATCCATACGCCAGAGACTCGGATCATGAGCCCAGAAAGCATGAAAAACCTAGTAGCCAAGTTGCCTTCACCGCCTTTTTTTAGGGTTCATCGTTCGTATATCGTCTCCGCCGAACGAGTAGATCGCTTGGGCCGTAGCCAAGTTTTTGTAGGGGAAAGAGAAATACCGCTAGGGGAGCAGTATCGTCAGGCCTTTCAAGCGTATATGGATGCTCGGCGGCCTCGATAAAAAAGCCTACTTACAAATACTCGCTACCGCAAAAGGATTAATTCCGAGTTGATAGCGGGCGCATTCCGTCAAATTGACAGGAATGTTTTCATAATTGATGGAGCCAAACACACCCACTGCAGAGGCATTGCCCTCGATATTGGTATACTCCGGGCGATAGGTATTGAGATTGAATGTAAAGGGATCGTTGGCAGACATATAACGACCGAGGGAGGTATCGACAGCCGTGACTTGCACTTCGCAAAAGCGAGACAAATCAGCCGGAACTCCGCATAATGTATCATCATCAATGGCATAGACCGCCATAGGGTCACTCCAGCGGCTGAGCATACCACGCAGGACTGATCCGCCGGGAATTTCATAGCATACTGCTCCGCCCCCTACATTGCCACAACCAACATTTTCAGAGAAAAGCCGCGTAGGACCAAACCGATAGACTTTAGGATCACCGTCTTCGGTATAGTTGAGTCTTACCGATAATTGAAAGCGGTAGGCTTCGCCTAGGGTTTCATTGTTGGCTTTGCGTTTAAAGACAACTTGGACGGTGTCTTCAAAGCGGACAGGCATCAAGCAGCGATCACTAAATACGCCCACTATTTGAGGGCTCAGGAGCTTGGGTTCGGGCGGGATGCGCGTTTGTGCCGACAATTGGAGGCTGCTATCATCGGGCCAGCTGACTTGGAGCTTGTATGTTACTCCCTCTTGCAGAGAACGATTTCCCTCCGTCTCAAAGCGGTAGATACTCGTAGTCTCTGTAAAATCACCTTCTCCTTTTTGGATACTATCGACTTCAAAGGCCTCCCAGCTTTCGCCGCCACCTGTCAGTTTCACTGACAAGCCTTTGACTGCCGGATCAAAGGTCTCAGCATAGGTAAAGGCATTTTCTTCAATCTGAAAAGCTTTGCCGATTCTCAGGTCTTGAGTAGGTTTTTGGGGATCTAACACAGCGTACACCACCCAAATGTCTTTAGGCGGAGCATTTACATCGATGCGTTCGGTGCAGCCGTAAGCAATTAGTATCATCAGCAATAGGCTTAGGTGGGTAATAACTTTAGCCCTGTCAAACTGAATCAAACTACTTGCTTTGTCAGACCACATTTAATACTTGTTCTTTGATTTTTTCGAGCTCGTCCTTCATACGTACCACTCGGCGCTGGATCTGTGGATCATTGGCTTTGGAGCCGATCGTATTGATCTCGCGACCCATCTCCTGGCCGATAAACTGTAGCTGCTTACCGTTGGAGGTGTCATTCCCTCGCATTTCACTGAAGTAGATCAGGTGCTGCGAAAGACGGACAATTTCTTCGTTTATATCTAGCTTCTCGAGATAATAGATGATCTCTTGTTCGAAGCGGTTTTTATCGAGGTCTTCGACCTTATGACGGATATCTTCTAGGGCCTGGTCGATGCGGCTACGCACATTTTGTAGGCGTTTGGGAGCCAATTCTTTGATCTCGTCCAGATTGCTTTGGATGGCCGTAACCCGCGCCATCAAATCACGATCTAGGGCTTCTCCTTCGACGGTACGGCTCTTTGTGAGCTCCTTGCAAGCGCCTCTTACGGCTTCTTCGATCAAGGCCCACTCCTCTGGATCTGCGATCTCTTGGTCAGTCGGGATCACCTCCGGCAACTCCATCAACATGTCCCAACTAATATCGCTATTTATCCCTAATTCTGCACTTATTTCGCGGAGCTCGGTTACATACTTTTTGGCCAAGGCCCGATTGATGTTGAGCGTTCTCTTGTCAGCTTTGAGAATTTCGACATTGAGGATGACCATCACTTTGCCACGAACCAACTCCCGCGTAAGAATGTTTCTGAGTTTATGCTCATACTTTAGATACGCACGCGAAAGTTTCATCGTTGCCTCCAAGTACTTGCTATTCAAAGACTTAAGCTCGACAGTTACTTTATAATTTTCAGAAGAACGAGTGGCAGAACCGTAGCCGGTCATCGAAATGATCATAGAATTGAGTTGTCAGTAAAAAGGGAAACCGTTAATTTCTGCTCCCAAGGCGAGAATTTACAAAATCTCATTGTAACTTATTCGTTAATTTCTGAGCGCATTTAGCCGCAAGCCCCTTATCCATGCAGATAAAATTTCTCGGTACAGGCGGAGCCTTTGATTTTGAATATGGCAATTCTGCCGCATTTCTACACTTTCGTGGCAAGCGAATCTTGCTCGATTGTGGCAATAGTGTGTACAGAAGACTACGCCAGACTGGTCTCGCGGATCAAATAGACTACATTTTGATCACTCACTTACACGATGACCACGTAGGCAGCCTCAATTCTACTGTACTACATCACAAATATTTGCTTGCGGAGCCCCGCAAAGCTGCCATTTTAGTACCCAACGAGAGTTTTGCCAAGGAGCTACAAGCTTTTATGAACTTTGGTTTGCGTGATCCCAAAAATTACGCAGACTTTCTCCCCCTCTCCGAGCTAGAAGGCATCACCGCCATCGACACCTTTGGCAAACATGTCGATGGGATGCAGACCTATGGCTATATCTTTGAGGACGACGAAGAAATTCTCGCTTTTTCTGGAGATTTGGGCGATTCTCAGATTATTTTTGATCATCTCCCCGAGCAAAGCGGCAAAAAGATTCGCGTTTTTCATGAGATGTCATTTGTGCGCCAAGATGGGGTTCATACCTATTACCAAGACCTCAATCCTCGCGCCGACCAATACGAGATTTATGGCTATCATCTCGATCCTCGCAACGCCCCCAACGACAATAAAGTACCCATCTTAGCCGATCACCCTGAGTTGCTGGTTTAGTTTTTGGGCTGCTGCTTCGCAGAACGCTCATTTTTGACGGCGCAAAATCTTGCGCCGCTACTTTTTGGTCTCCTCTTGTGGGTGAGTCTCGAAATGCGTTCTGCGAAGCATAAACCAATGAATTTGCCCTTCGATTTTGATTTTTAAAATTTTTACTCTACAATTGTAGAACAATCTCTACAAATGTAGAATATGCGATTACCCAAATCTGAAGAACAAATCCTCCAATCTCTCTGGAAACGCAAGAAGGCCTTCATGAAGGACTTAATCGATGATTTCCCAGAGCCAAAGCCCAAGACCACTACGGTAGCCACCTTTCTCAAACGCATGACGGAAAAGAAACTCATTGCTTTTGAAAAGCGAGGCAATGCGCGAGAATATCAGCCATTGATTAGCAAGAAGGAATATTTTTCCCAGCACTTCAAAGGTTTGATGAGCACTTTCTTTGACGACTCCGCCACGCAGTTTGCTTCCTTCTTTACTGAGACGACCGAGCTCAGCAAAGCAGAGCTCGAATCCCTACGTGCCATGCTAGACCAACAACTCAAAGACAAAGAAGCATGAGTCTTTACCTCCTCAAAATTATCCTGGGTAGCGGCCTGCTTTGGGTGATCTACCACTTTTGGCTGCAAAATGCCAAGATGTTTCGCTTCAATCGTGCCTATCTGATTTTGGCACTGATCGCGGCTTATACCGTCCCCTTGCTTCCGCTACACTCAGTAGAGATTGACGGTGGGCAGGTTTTTGTCGTAGCCGAAAATGGCCTCCCGCAAGCTGGTGTATCAGAAGCGGCCGAATTAAATCTTGCCCCTTCCCTACAGAGCATCCTATTTATGACTTGGGGCTTGGTCAGCCTGGTGTTTTTCCTACGCTTTGGCAAAAACCTCTTTACGATTTGGAGAAGCGTTCGCCGGAGGCGGGCTGAAAAAATAGGACCCGCCAAACTCATCTACCTACCCGAACAGCAAGGACCTTACTCTTTTGGCAACTATATATTTTTGGCAGAAAATAAGCGAGAGGGCCTAGATCCAGTCCTACTCACCCACGAAATGGCCCATGTTGAGCAGCGCCATAGTTGGGATATTCTCTTCATTGAGTTTTTAGTAATCCTGAGTTGGTTCAATCCGTTTGTCTACCTATTCAAGAAGAGTATCCGTCTCAATCACGAATTTTTGGCCGATCAAGCAGTGGTTGAGCAACACAACAATCGCCAAACTTATCCCTATTTGATTTTGCAGCATGCTTCGAGCCAAGCACCCATGGCCTTGAGTAGTGCCTTTCATTATATCAACCTCAAAAAACGACTATCTATGATCACAAAAAAGCAGTCTTCGAGTCAGATCAGGCTTAAACAGTTTAGCCTAATTCCACTTTTGGGCGTATTTCTCTTTGTTTTTGCAGGTGAGGCTTTGGCCCAAACGCCACCACCTCCACCACCGCCAAAGGAAAAAGCAAAAGCCGATATTCCGCCGCCGCCGCCACCTGTCAAGTCGAAAGCTGACATTCCGCCACCGCCTCCACCCGTGAAGGCAGATAAGGATATTCCCCCTCCACCACCACCCACAAACTTTTCTTTTGATAAACCAGGTTATCGAGGTATGACTATTGTCATCAAAAGTGATAATGGCGAGAAAAAAGTACTTCGATACGAAGATATGACCGACGCCCAGAAGCGTCAATACTTACCTCCGCCACCACCAAAACCTGTGATAAGCAACCCCAGCTACAGTGAATACCTATCTTGGCGCGATGCTAGTCAGTACGGGATTTGGTTAGATGGTAAACGCATTGACAATAGTGAATTGGCCAATTATAAGGCTAGCGATATTGCCATGTTTAATGTCAGTAGACTCGCAAAAAATGCCAAAAACTTTGGCAAGCACACTTATCAACTTACTGCTTGGACAGAAAGAGGCTATGAAAAGCTCTTAAAAGAGTGGTATGACAAATGGGGTGATTAGTCCTTCAAGGCTCGTCGGTAAGTCGGATCGTAATCAGGATTAGGGTCCATGCCTTCGGCGGCCACCGATTCTTGCCATTGGTGCAATTGCATCAATAGCGAATCTCGCAGTTCAGTCATCTGAGCGGCGAGGTTTTCGGTTTCTCCAATGTCGTTTTTGAGGTCATATAGTTCTAGCTCGTCTTCGCCGAAGGTTTCTATCAATTTGTAGTCTCCCGATCTTACCACGGCACCCGGCAATCCCCCCTGATTGGCATAATGTGGATAATGCCAGTAAATCGCTTCCCGATCGAGACTGCCCGTTCCGCGAAGGAGCGGTACCAAACTCTCTCCATCTACATGCTGCTCCTCTCTTAAGGGCAAGCCGGCCATCTCGAGCATGGTTGGATAAAAATCAGTGCTGGTAACAGGCGCATCAATCTCTCCTTTGGCTTTGGCCTCCGTCGGCCAACGAATAATCATGGGTTCACGAATGCCCCCCTCGTACAACCAGCCTTTGCCGGCTCGTAATGGCAAATTGGTGGTAGGGGAACCTTCTGAGGTAGCCAAACCACCATTGTCAGACATGAGAATCACGACGGTATTATCGGCCAAACCTAATGCTTCTAGTTTATCGAGGACTTTGCCGACATTATGATCGAGGCTTTCGACCATAGAAGCGTAGGTCGTATGATCTTGTAGGAGGCGTTCA
Source organism: Bacteroidota bacterium (assembly GCA_038534415.1). Taxonomy (GTDB): domain Bacteria; phylum Bacteroidota; class Bacteroidia; order J057; family J057; genus JBCAWW01. The sequence continues at coordinate 17,586 of JBCAWW010000006.1, forward strand.
CGATAATTTCCCTTGGGAGGAGCCGTTGCAATCCAAGGAGCATCATACTTGAAGCGAGCATCATCTTCATGGCCGAGGGCTGCTTTTTTGGCTTCATACTTTTGCACCAGAGAGTCTTTGCCCTGCATGGGATTGTGGACGGTATAAAAAGAAAGGTATAGCAGGAAGGGATTCGTTCCAACGGAGTTGAGATAATCGACAGACTCATCGCCTAGACGGTCCGTAAGATATTCGCCCTCGGGCCCGCTTTCTAATCGAGGATTGGTATAAGGCGAAAAGTAGCCTCCCGGAGGCGATCCCTTGCTGTGGCCCCCTTTGTTGATGTCAAAGCCTTGGTGCTCAGGCCAAAACTCAGCTGTCTCGCCAAGGTGCCATTTCCCAGCAAAAAAAGTGGAGTACCCAGCCTCTTTTAAAGCTTCGGCGATGGTAGTTTCTTCTAACGCTAATTCTAATTTGAAAGGCCTTGGGAGCATCTTTTGCCCTGGGTCTGGGGGACGATTTGCCTGTCGCCCCGCAATCCAATCTGTAACTCCTAGTCGAGCGGGATATTTACCACTCATGATGCTAGCGCGGGTAGGAGAGCAAACCGGACAGGCCGCATAGGCTTGGGTAAATCGCACTCCGCTCGCCGCCAAACGATCGATATTGGGAGTCTCATAAAAACTACTACCAAAGCAGCCCAAATCCGTCCAGCCCATATCATCGACTAGAAAAAAAACGAAGTTGGGTTTGGGGGGAGTATCGTTCTGACTTGGCTGGCAAGCCATCAGAGGCAATAAGAGGAAAACTAAGTAGCGCATCATAATAGTAGGTCTACCATAAAGTAGTATACCTGAGTTATAATTCAAAGCAGCGAGAAGGGCAAAATCCCTCATATGAGGGATAGAATCTGAGCATGGGTATCTGTTGTTTTGAAGAAAATAAACACATGATACGTCCCATTTTCACCCTTTTCCTCTTAGTCTATGGCCTGAGTCTTTGGGCTCAGAGGCCCGTAATCGACAGAGTCAAAAATCGCACAAAGCAGCAAGCCACTCAGCGTGCTGAGCAAAAAGCCAATCAGGCCGTAGATACAGGTCTGGACAAATTGGAAGAAGCCCTTTTTGGCAAAAAAGACAAAGCAGAAGCCGAAAGCAGTGCTGCTGCTAGCGAAATCCCCATGACTGAAAGCGATTCTGTTTACGTCCCGCCTTCAGGCGCTACTCCTGATTCGAAGCCGAATCCATTTTCCCTAGGCAGCAAGTCGCAGCAAGCGATTGAGCCATTTGAAAGGGGAAATTTTGGGACAGGCACCGTGCCACAGGGCGTAATAGGTAAAGGCCCTTTTGGTTTGGCCTCGGCCAAGATGATCCAAAAGACATACAGCCAAACCCTTCAATCCATGACGGTAGAACAGTATGATACCCTGACCTTTGTGGATTTTGGGATGCGATCTTTTCGGGCTCAGCAACAAATCCAGTTTGTCAATATGCTGGGCATCAAAAACAAGCAGCTCCATCAGGCCCATATCTATACGCTGGGGGATACGATCTACAATATCAATCCTGTCGCTCGTACAGGCGTCAAAATGCTCAACCCTAGCCAACACATCTATGAAGGGATGAGCGAACAAGAGATTCGTGAGTTTGCGGAGCAAGTCGAAGAAGGCATGAATACCCGTTCGGAGCGTTTAGGCACTGATAGAGTCGCCGGACAAGTTTGTGAGGTTTTTGACTTCATGACCTATGATGAGCGCGATCAACTCATTTTCGTCTCTAGGGTATGGTTTTATAAGGGGGTGATGCTGCGCTCGCGCTCGCGTGGCTTTGGTTCTGAGATCGAGATTGAGACTCTTTATTTTGAAGAAAACCCTGCTGTTTCCAATCAGCTATTTCGTTTCGACCAAAACATTCAGTTTAGCAGCTTTTCCTTTCCCTTCGGCCAATAGTTTCAACTTACAAATCCATAAAAAATGAAAACGACCCTTTTCAACAGCCTCCTTGTGACTATAATCCTCACTTTGTTTAGTGCATTGCCCTTACAAGCTCAAAGAGGAGGTTCTCATCTGGAGGCAAATTTACAGCGCCATATCGAGCAGCGTATCAGTCAGTATTCTCCTCAGGAGCAAGCGGCTCTCATCAATGCCCTTTGGCAAATGGTACTCGCTGAAGATACTCCCTGTGCATTACCCTATGTCTGCGAAAGAGCCCCTAAAGCTCCCGCTGGAGGCAAGGCCTGTAATGATTGTGGCTCGGTCCAAGCGATTCCGGCAGATCCCTGCCAAGGCTTAAAAGACGCCTACAAAGAAGCCACTGAAGATTGGGCTACTTACGATCTCATTGGGCGCTTGCTTACCGATTTGCAGACTTATAATGGCCAAATAGCATTTGCTAGCGGGCTGGCCGACCTCATCTCCAATGGTGTGACTGCATATACTTTTGTAACGACCTTGGGCACGGGCACTGTGATAAGCAAGGTAGCGACGAAAAAGATCAAGCAAATGGCTATTGGTAGTTTAAAAGCTTCGGTAAACGAGCGTATGGCAGGCTTACTGCCTCCTCCTTACGACCAGATGGTCCAAGGTGATCTTAGCGGCGCAGCCTTGAGTCAGATGATTGCTAATGCCCAAAAAGCCAAGGCCGCGGCCCAAAAGCGTAAGTCAGATTTGATCGCCAAAATCAACGCCTGCACCCAGCAATACAATGCCACTAAAGCGGCCATTCACAGTCAAAATGAGCAGATCAAAAAATGTCAAGAAGCCAATGCGGCTTATTGCGGTGACTAAGACTTAGCGCAAATCAACCTTAAGCAGATACATGTCTGCCGTGATAAAGAGGGTTTTTTCGTCTGCGCCGAACGCACAGTTTGAAGTCGCTTCGCCTGTATTGAGGGTACCTAAATGACTGCCATCAGATGAAAAAATGAGTACCCCTCCCGGACCCGTCGCAAAGAGAATGCCTGCGGCATTGACTTTGAGGCCGTCTGGGAGGCCCTTGTGATTGGCGACCTTGTCGGTGGCGTCAAAAAAGATTCGTCCATTGGCAAAAGTCCCATCTTCCTGCACATCGTAGGCCATCCAGATGGCCCGCGCTGGATCAGAGTTGGCGACATAGGCGGTTTGATAGTCAGGTGAAAAGGCTATGCCGTTGGGTCGAGAAAGTTCATCAGTCAAGAGCTGAACGTTCTGCGCAGCATCAACCATATACACCCCCTGAAAATCGATCTCTTTGGTCGAATCCTCCATGCGAAACTCTAAGCCATATGGCGGATCAGTAAAATATAAATTGCCGTTGGGGTGAAATACCGCATCATTGGGGCTATTGAGTCGCTTACCGTCCCAGCGTTCGGCAAGGCTGACAAAATCAGGTGCCGGCTTAGTCAAAGGAGCTTCCATACGGGCTACCCGACGGTCCCCATGCTGGCAAAGCACCAAGCTGCCTTCCGCATCTAACAATAAGCCATTGCTACCCACTTCACCCCCGCGTTCGGCAGCGCCGGTATAACCAGAAGGGGTCAGGTAGAGGGTAGCGCCTTCACTTTCGCTCCACTTAAAAATCTTGTTGGGGGGAATGTCACAAAACAACACCGCTTCTAATTCTGGCACCCAAACCGGTCCTTCGGTCCAAACATGTCCTTCCGATAGTACCTCCATCTGCGCATTGGGCGAGAGGACAAGCTTGAGGGAAGGTTTGAGCGTTTCGATTTTGCCGACTGTCTGGATCGAATCAGTGAGCTCACTAGTAGACTCAGCTGTTTGCGGCTCAGTTTGACAAGCACAAAGTAAGAGAACCGTAAGGCCAAGGAGGGGGAGAGAAAAAGGCTTCATATTTGAAAAATAGAGACAAATTGTTGTAAGAGCTGCCTTCAAATATGAAGAATTCAATACATGAAAGCCAAAATTGCTTCTGTAAAGCAAAATATTTACCTCTCAAAAACAACCATTGGGACGTAAAAAACTGCCATTAAAACCAAATATTAGACAATTGACAAAAGTGGCATCCTAAAATGGCGCAGGATTTGCCTCTAATATAACATGTAAAGCAAAACGTAACTAAGTCCATCAAAATGAATGGATTACGTACTAAATCCGTTTTACTTTTATGATATAAGAAAGAAGAGATTCTAAGATATATAAAGATAAGTAGCTTGTAGTAGTAGTTTTCAATTCCGATTGTAAGGACCTTTGCCAAAAGGTCCTTCTTTTTTTTTACAAGCCTTCCTTTCAACCTCCCCTCCTTACAATAAACGGGTCAAGACTTCCTTAATCTTTGCTGAAGAAGGGGGCGGTGCTTTGGTATCGACAATATTTCCAGCTTGATCAATAATGAGGTATTGGGGTATGCCCCACATATTGTAGATTGAAGTGATCCCCCCATAATCCTCGCTCTCCTTTAGATCATTTATATGTAGCCCTTGAGGCGGAGTCTTGCCTAGCAAGACATTTTCCCAATCGCTTCGCTCCTGATCGATAGAGACAAAAAGAAACTCAATTCTTTCCTCCTCATTCAATGCATTTTGCAGCTCTTCATAGTAAGGAAACTCTGCCACACATGGGCGACACCAACTTGCCCACACATCTACATAGATGAGTTTGCCTCTCAAGTCCGAAAGACTAATCGTATCTCCTCGCAAATTAAGCCCTATGATTTCGGGAGCTGGCTGACCGGGGCCGATGCGTTGCCAATCTTGATAATAATCCGCAAGCGCACTAGCATAAGGAGAAGAAGGATACACTTGTCGATATTCCTGATATAAGCTATCAATCGTTGGACTGAGCCCCTGCAATCCCAACCAATAGTCAATATTCTTGGCCCAGCAATAATCTTACAAAGCGGAGCT